>DATDTH010000690.1:0-3329 GCA_035290985.1 Pseudomonas sp.
AACCAATTGAATTCTGGAGTCCGAACACATGGCCACACACGCCCCTGACATGCCCATCCTGGTCGACGACGAAACCGGCGTCTGGACCACAGATGCCCTGCCGATGCTCTACGTGCCGCGGCACTTTTTCGTCAACAACCATATCGGCATCGAGGAAGTGCTGGGTGCCGAGGCCTATGCCGAGATTCTCTACAAGGCCGGCTACAAGTCCGCCTGGCACTGGTGCGAGAAGGAAGCCGAATGCCACGGTCTGTCCGGGGTGGCGGTGTTCGAACACTACATGAAACGCCTGTCCCAGCGCGGCTGGGGCCTGTTCGAGATCGAGGCCATCGACCTCGAGCGCGGCACCGCCAGCGTGCGCCTGAAGCACTCGGCCTTCGTTTACGTCTACGGCAAGGTCGGGCGCAAGGTCGACTACATGTTCACCGGCTGGTTCGCCGGCGCCATGGACCAGATTCTCCAGGCCCAGGGCAGTTCGCTGCGCACCGTCGCCGAGCAGGTCTATGGCGGTTCCGAGGAAGGTCACGACGACGGTTTGTTCACCGTCAAGCCACTCTGATCGGGAGATAGACGCATGGCTTTCGAAGCAATGTTCCAGCCAATTCAGATCGGCAAGCTGACCATCCGTAACCGCGTGCTGAGCACCGCCCACGCCGAGGTCTATGCCACCGATGGCGGCATGACCACCGAGCGTTACGTGCAGTATTACGAAGAGAAGGCCAAGGGCGGCATCGGCCTGGCGATCTGCGGCGGCTCTTCGGTGGTGGCCATCGACAGCCCGCAGGAGTGGTGGAGTTCGGTCAACCTGTCGACCGACCGGATCATCCCGCACTTCCAGAACCTGGCCGACGCCATGCACAAGCACGGCGCCAAGATCATGATCCAGATTACCCATATGGGCCGTCGCTCGCGCTGGGATGGCTTCAACTGGCCGACCCTGATGTCGCCGTCCGGCATCCGCGAACCGGTGCACCGCGCCACCTGCAAGACCATCGAGATCGAGGAAATCTGGCGGGTCATCGGCAACTACGCCCAGGCCGCACGGCGCGCCAAAGCCGGCGGCCTGGATGGCGTCGAGCTGTCCGCCGTGCACCAGCACATGATCGATCAGTTCTGGTCGCCACGGGTGAACAAGCGTACCGACGAGTGGGGCGGCAGCTTCGAGGGCCGGATGAAATTCGGTATGGAAGTGATCAAGGCCGTACGCGCCGAGGTCGGTGACGACTTCTGCGTCGGCTTGCGTCTTTGCGGCGATGAGTTCCACCCGGACGGCCTGTCCCACGAGGACATGAAACAGATCGCCGCCTATTACGACGCCACCGGCATGATCGACTTCATCGGCGTCGTTGGCTCGGGCTGCGACACCCATAACACCCTGGCCAACGTCATTCCGAACATGAGCTACCCGCCGGAGCCCTTCCTGCACCTGGCGGCCGGGATCAAGGAAGTGGTCAAGGTGCCGGTGCTGCATGCACAGAACATCAAGGACCCGAACCAGGCCACGCGCATCCTCGAAGGCGGTTACGTCGACATGGTCGGCATGACTCGTGCGCACATCGCCGACCCGCACCTGATCGCCAAGATCAAGATGGGCCAGATCGACCAGATCAAGCAGTGCGTTGGCGCCAACTACTGCATCGACCGCCAGTACCAAGGGCTGGACGTGCTGTGCATCCAGAACGCCGCCACTTCGCGCGAATACATGGGCCTGCCACATATCATCGAAAAATCCACCGGGCCGAAACGCAAGGTGGTGATAGTCGGTGGCGGCCCGGCCGGGATGGAAGCGGCAAGAGTGGCAGCAGAGCGCGGCCACGATGTGACGCTGTTCGAGAAGAAAGACAGCCTCGGTGGGCAGATCACCACCGCCTCCAAGGCGCCGCAGCGCGACCAGATGGCCGGCATCACCCGCTGGTTCCAATTGGAAATCGCGCGTCTGGGCGTCGACCTGCGCCTGGGTACCGGCGCCGATATCGACAGCATCCTCGACTTGCGCCCGGACATAGTCGTACTGGCCAACGGCGGCCATCCGTTTATCGAGCAGAACGAACACTGGGGCGCAGCCGAAGGCCTGGTGGTGAGCAGCTGGGACATCCTCGACGGCACAGTGGCACCGGGCAACAACGTGCTGGTGTACGACACCATTTGCGAGTTCACCGGCATGTCGGTGGCGGATTTCATCGCCGAGAAAGGCGCCAAGGTCGAGATCGTCACCGACGACATCAAGCCTGGCGTGGCCATCGGCGGCACCAGCTTCCCGACCTACTACCGCAGCCTGTATCCCAAAGAAGTGATCATGACCGGCGACCTGATGCTCGATAAGGTCTACCGCGAGGGCGACAAACTGGTGGCGGTGCTGGAGAACGAATACACCGGTGCCAAGGAAGAGCGGGTAGTCGATCAGGTGGTGGTGGAGAACGGCGTGCGTCCGGACGAACGCCTCTACTACGGGCTCAAGGACGCTTCGCGCAACAAGGGCCAGACAGACGTGGAAGCGCTGTTTGCGATCAAGCCGCAGCCCTGCCTGTCCGAGGCGGGCGACGGCTACCTGCTGTTCCGCATCGGCGACTGCGTGTCCCAGCGCAACACTCACGCGGCGATCTACGACGCCCTGCGCCTGTGCAAGGATTTCTAAAAGCAGCTGCAAGTCTCAAGCAACAAGCGGCAAGCGAAAGCAAGAGCCGATCTTGCCGCTTGAAGCTTGCAGCTTGTCGCTGCAGCCGAGGTAATTTTCCATGCTAAATACGATACTTCCGCTGCTGCTCTTCACTGCCCTGGCCCTGGCCGTCATAGGGGCGGGGAAACGCATGCTGCTGTGGAATCAGGGACGGGCCGCACCGGTCGACCTGCTCAAGGGCCTGCTGGCCATGCCGCGGCGCTACCTGGTGGATTTGCACCATGTGGTCGAACGCGACAAGTACATGTCCAAGACCCACGTGGCCACGGCGGGCGGTTTCGTCCTGGCGGCACTGCTGGCCATAGTGGTGCACGGCTTCGGCCTGCAGAACCGGATACTCGGTTTCGCCCTGCTGGCGGCCACGGCCTTGATGTTCGTCGGCGCGCTGTTTATCGCCAAGCGCCGGCTCGACCCGCCGGCCCGCTTGTCGAAGGGCCCCTGGATGCGCCTGCCGAAAAGCCTGCTGATGTTCGCTGGCAGCTTCTTTATCGCCACCCTGCCGGTGGCCGGTATCCTGCCCGCCGATTTCGGTGGCTGGATCCTGGTCGCCGTGTTGAGCCTGGGTGTGGCCTGGGGCGTCAGCGAGCTGTTCTTCGGCATGACCTGGGGCGGGCCGATGAAGCACGCCTTCGCCGGAGCCCTGCACCTGGCC
>DATDTH010000691.1:0-5082 GCA_035290985.1 Pseudomonas sp.
CACGGTCAGTGACGCTGATTTCGAAGGCTGCGACCTGATTATCGAAGCGGTATTCGAGGATCGTGACCTCAAGGCCAATGTCACCGCGGCAGCCGAACGTGCAGCGCTGGCAGATGCGGTGATCGCTTCCAACACCTCGACCCTGCCGATCACCGGCCTGGCCGAAGCGGTGCAGCAGCAGGAACACTTTATCGGTCTGCATTTCTTCAGCCCGGTGGACAAGATGCCGCTGGTGGAAATCATCAAGGGCGAGCGCACCAGCGACGAAACCTTGGCCCGTGGTTTCGATTACGTCATGCAGATCAAGAAGACCCCGATCGTGGTCAACGACAGCCGCGGTTTCTTCACTTCGCGGGTGTTTGGCACCTTCACCAACGAAGGCATCGCCATGCTCGGTGAAGGCGTCAGCGCCGCCATGATCGAGACCGAGGCGCGCAAGGCCGGCATGCCGGTCGGCCCCCTGGCGATCTCCGACGAGGTCTCCATGAGCCTGATGAGTCATATACGCACCCAGACCCGCAAGGACCTGGAAGCCGAAGGCAAGGCGCTGCCACAGCACCCGGCGTTCGAGGTCATCGACCTGATGCTCAACGAGTTCAAGCGGCCGGGCAAGGCGGCGGGCAAGGGCTTCTATGAGTACCCCGCGGCCGGTGGCAAGAAGCAGCTGTGGCCCGAGCTCAAGGCCCGATTCGAAAAAGCCGATGCGCAGATCTCCCAGGAAGACGTGCGCGACCGGATCCTGTTCATCCAGGCGCTGGAGACCGTACGCTGCGTGGAGGAGGGCGTGTTGCTGTCCACAGCGGACGCCAACATAGGTTCGGTGTTCGGTATCGGCTTCGCCGCCTGGACCGGTGGGGCGCTGCAGTTCATCAACCAGTACGGCGCCAGGGACTTCGTGGCCCGGGCGCAATACCTGGCCGAGCAGTATGGCGAGCGCTTCCTGCCGCCGGCGCTGCTGCTGGAAAAGGCGGCGAAGAACGAGCTGTTCTGATCGATTGAGCCGCGCTGTTCCATGCAATAGAGACGGCCCCTGGAGGGCCGTTTTTTATTGCGTGGATGACAGTCTGAACATTCCCGCGAGGCTCGGGTAGATACCGTCTTGATTCTCCGCGCGCAAGGGGCCGTTTACGTAGCCCAGATAAGCCTTGGCGCAATCCGGGACAGCGGCGTGCGATCGCCAGTAAGCTGGCTCCTACGGGGGGCAAGACGCTTTCCGTAGGGCGGGTGCAACCCGCAAGATTTTGCGTGGTTGCCCGAATCGCTCGAAGTGGGCGCCGGAAACCGCATTGCGGGTGGGCTGGTACCCCAGGTCAGGGACACAGCAATTGGTGGATGGCCAGGCGTTCGTTCTGCTGCGTGGGCATCTTCAGGGTCAGCAGGCTGCCGTCGTCCAGTTGGAGCGACAGTTCCGACTCGAAGTGCAGGCCCTCTTCATCGAAGCTGGCGTAGGTGACGCCATAGGCGTGCTGGCGGGTTACCACGGCTGCAGTGTGCATGGCGTATCCTCTGTCTGGGACTGGGTGAGTCATGGCTGCATGATTGCCGAGCCCGGCCGGAGGCAGAAGTGAATGGCCGTTATGGTGACTATCGAGCCGGTCGATGACAGTGGAGCTGGAGGTGACTGGTCGGCTTTGTGCAGCGGCGATGCGACGTGCACTTGCCATGGGCCATGGCCCCAGGCAGGCTTCGCTTCAGTGCCACCACCATGCTTCAGGAACAGGTTCCATGCCGCTACGCATCTGTATTCTCGAAACCGATATCCTTCGCCCCGAACTGGTCGAGCGGTACCAGGGCTATGGGCAGATGTTCGAGCGGCTGTTCGCCCAACAGCCGCTGCCGGCCGAGTTCGAGGTCTACAACGTGATGCAGGGCGTCTATCCGGCGGAACAGGAGCGCTACGACGCCTACCTGGTCACCGGCAGCAAGGCCGACTCCTTCGGCAGCGACCCCTGGATCCAGACCCTCAAGACCTACCTGCTCGAGCGCTACCAGAGCGGCGACAAACTGCTGGGCATCTGCTTCGGCCATCAGTTGCTGGCCCTGCTGCTGGGCGGCAAAAGCGAGCGTGCGTACCAGGGCTGGGGCGTCGGCATCCACCGCTACCGGATGGCCGAACAGCCGAGCTGGATGAGCCCGGCGATGGACGAGCTGACCCTGCTGATCAGCCATCAGGATCAGGTGACCGCGCTACCGGAAAAGGCCAGAGTGCTGGCCTCCAGCGAGTTCTGCCCGATCGCGGCCTACTGCATCGAGGATCAGGTGCTGTGCTTCCAGGGCCACCCCGAGTTCATCCACGATTATTCCTTGGCGTTGTTGGAGATCCGCCAGCAATGCCTGGGTGAGCAGATATATCGGCAGGGGGTCGCCAGCCTGGAGCACGACCATCAGGGCGCGACCGTGGCCGAGTGGATGATGCGTTTCGTGGCCCATAAGCGGGTCGTCGAAACCAACTGAGCGACCGGCCTGGACCCAGGCCTCGCCGAAGCGCTGTTGTAGGGTGCGCCGCGCGCACCGAGGGCTTGATACCCGCCGCGATTTCCCGGTGCGCTGAGCGTAGCGACGCCCGGCGCACCCTACGGGTTTGTGTTGGGTGCGAAACCAGGTGGCTCTACAGCCAGCCCGAGCGCTTGAAGTTCAGGTATAGCCCCACGCAGCCGACGGCGATAAAACCCAGGACGCCGTAATAGCCGTACTGCCAGGACAGCTCCGGCATGTTCTTGAAATTCATCCCGTAAATGCCGGCCACCGCCGTGGGGAAGGCCAGGATCGCGGCCCAGGCGGCGAACTTGCGCTGCACCAGGCTTTGTCGCGAGGACTCCAGCAACAGGCCGATTTCGATGGCATGATCGGCCATTTCCCGCAGGCCGGTCAGGTCTTCCAGCAGGCGATTGACATGGATCGCCACGTCGCGAAAGTACGGGCGCATGTGCTTGTCGATAAAGGGAAAGTCCAGGCGCTGCAGCTCCTGGCAGATCTCGTCCATCGGTGCGAGGTAGCGGCGCAGGCGCAGCAGGTCGCGGCGCAGGCCATGGATCTGTTCGACATCGGTCTGGGTCAGGGGCCGTTCCAGTACCCGCTGCTCGAGTTGCTCCAGTTCGGCATGGGTCTCCTCGATCAGCGGCCGGTAGTTTTCCATGACAAAGCTGAGCAGGGCATAGAGCACGAAGTCTTCGCCGTGTTCCAGTAGCAACGGGCGGGCTTCGCAGCGCTGGCGTACCCGCGAGTAGGGGGCCGAGTCGCCATAGCGGGCGCTAATCACATAGCCCTTGCCGGCGAAGAGTTGGGTTTCGACGAACTCCAGGCTGCCGGCGCTGCCGCGGATCGGCGAGTAGAGCACCATGAACAGGGCGTCGCCGAAGGTTTCCAGTTTGGGTCGGGTGTGGCCTTCCAGGGCGTCGCTGAGGGCCAGCTCATGGAGATTGAACTGGCGCTGCAGGTTGTTCAACTGTTCGGGGTCGGGTTCATGCAGGCCGATCCAGACGAAATGTCCGGGCTTGGCCGCCCAGGCGCTGCCGTCGTCGAGGCTGATGTCGGCAACTCTGCGGCCTTTGCTGTACACGGCCGCCGCCACTATGTGACCCATGCAGACTCCTGTTTACCCGCCAGAGGGATTGTGCGCGTTCGAACAGCGGATGCTGCGAAGCATGCCGCGGCTCAATCTACCACTCCTTCAGGTGGTGGTGCCTGGTGAGCGCCGCTCACTCAGTTGCCGGCAATTTCCCGGTCCAGCTCCTCGATGCACAGGCGCATCTGGGTATGGCACTGCTCGATCAGGGCCGGCAGGTCCTTGGCGCCGAGTCCGGCCGTGGGAATGGCCGGCAGCGAGCGGATCATGATCTTGCCGCTGTTCCAGCGATTGAGCTGCATATGGGTGCTGTAGGTGCTGACGCACACCGGAATGATCGGCACGCCCGCGGCGACCGCCATCTGGAATGCGCCTTTCTTGAACGGCAGCAGGCCCTTGCCCAGGTTGCGGGTGCCTTCGGCGAAGACCCAGATCGAGGTGTCCTTGTGCTGCAGGGTGTCGGTGGTGGTGAGCATGGCTTCGCGCGCCCGGCGGGCATTGCCACGGTCGATCAGCACGTTGCCCGCCAGCCAGTAGAGTTGGCCGAAGAAGGGCACCCATTTCAGGCTCTTCTTGCCGATGCTGACGGTGCGCCTGGGGACCACGCTACCGACCACGAACAGGTCGTAGTTGGACTGGTGATTGGCGATTATCACGCTGGCCTGGGGCAGGTTGAGCAGCGGCTGCACATCGGTCTCGAGCTGCAGGCGCAGGATACGCAGCGCCGGCCGAGCGTAGAGGCGCGCGCAAATACGGCTGTTGTCGGGGTGGAACGGGCGACACAGGCCGAGCAGGATGCCGAGGCAGCCGGCCAGAATAAAATGCAGACCCATCAACAGCATGCGTACTAAAAAAAGCATTGGAAGGCCCGTCATGAGGAAGGCGCGCAGTGTACGGATGTGCTCCGTTTTCGGCAATCGACGGTCATCGGGAAGCTGAACCTTTCTTCGGTATTCGGGTCTCGCGCCCTGGTTCAGGGGGCGGAGCGGCCGCTGTAGTTCGCGGTCAGGGTGGCGATCACGCCCGTGCGTTCCAGTTCGACCAGGGCAGCGTCGAGGCTGCGCATGAAGTCGGCCTTGAAGGCGAACCGGCCCTGGTCGCGGTTGGTGATGCCCAGATGGCCATGCTCGACCGAGAGGGTGGGGCCTTCGACCAGTGCATTGGCGATTTCGGCCTGCAGTTCGCCACGTTGTTGCAATTGCTGCAGGGTCCAGAGGATGGATAGCCGATCGTTGATATAGGCGTCTATCCGTTCGCGGCTCAGTTTCAGCAGGTTGGAGCGGTTGTCCCGGGCATAGCTCACGATCAGCTGGCCGCGCTCGCGCATCTGCTCGAAGAGCGGGTTCTGCACCACGCTGAAGCCGTCGTTCATGCCGATGTTCAGCCCCAGGTAGGCGCCGGGGAAGTCCGCGATGGCATGGCTGCGGGCAGTGCCTGGGTTGAGGTAGACCACGACCTTCTCGGCGAGCAGGGGCCGGGAATAATCCATATAGGGCCGTTCCAGCGGCCGGTAATAG
>DATDTH010000692.1:0-5731 GCA_035290985.1 Pseudomonas sp.
AATTTGGGAATGTCACTGCGGGTGGATGGGTCGGTGGCGATCACCTTGAGCAAGCCCCCTGCCGGCAGGTCGCGCACCTTGTTGTGCAGCAGCATCACCGGCTCAGGGCAATGCAGCCCGCTGGCGTCGAGCAGGACCTCGGCAGCTGGGGTATCGCGTTCAGACATGGGAACACTCCAAAAAACAGGCGGCCATTGTCGCGCAAAGCCGCCTCTCGGGCCAAGCTTGCCGATCGCCTGTCAGCGGCTCAAGCGCCGTAGATGGCAGGTCACTTCCTCGCGGTCGTGGTACAGCTGCTTGCAGCCGATCTCGACCCGGATGCCGCGGGCCTTGAAGCCCTCCTCGATGCGTTCGAGCAGACGCCGCACCTCGGCGTAGCGCTGCTTCATCGGCAGCTTGAGGTTGACCACCGCCTCGCGGCACAGGCCTTCGCCTATCCAGGTTTCCAGCAGCGCGGCGTTGCGCGCCGGCTTCTCGACTATGTCGCAGACCATCCAGTCCACCGGCCGACGCGGCTTGAAGATAAAGCCGTCTGCCTGCAGATGTTCCACCAGCCCGGAGTCCATCAGGCTTTCGGCCATGGGGCCGTTGTCCACCGCGATCACCCGCATATGCCGGTTGACCAGTTGCCAGGTCCAGCCGCCGGGGGCCGCCCCCAGGTCCACCGCGGTCATGGCCGGCGCCAGGCGCGTCTCCCACTCGGCGCGGGGAATGAACTGATGCCAGGCCTCTTCCAGTTTGAGGGTCGAGCGGCTCGGCGCGTCCCGGGGAAACTTCAAGCGCGGGATGCCCATGGGCCAGAGCGCCGAGTTGCTCGGCTCGGCCAGTCCGACGAAGACCTCGCGTCCGCTCTTGAAGGTCAGCAGCAGGCGCGGCTTGCTCGGGTCGTCCAGCAGGCGGCCGGCCTTGGTCAGGGCCTGGCGCAGGGGCGCCTCGAACTTCTTGCAAAAATTCGACAGCTCCTTGCCGTCATTGGTGTCCAGCACCTCGAGCCAGAGACTGCCGCAGGTGGGAAAACCCTTCAGATGCTCGAGCAACACGCTGATGCGGTCGGTTTCCGGCAGGTCGACGAAGACCCCGCGGGCCCATTGCCGCGGAAAGATCAGCCGGGCGAAGGACTGCCCGTCCATCAAGCGCTCGGCACCGTCGAGCTCGCTGCAGACGAACTCGGCGCAGGCGCTGCTGGCCTTGGCCTTGGCGTAACCGGCCACGGCCAGGCGCGCGGCATGCTCGCTGATCTCGGCACAGGCTTCGTTCTCGAAACCGGGGCGGCAGTGCATAAACAAAGTGGTCATCGGGACTCTCCTCAAGCGGCGCATCATAACGGACTTGGGAACCCCAGGCGTGGCTAGCGGGTCCAGTTAAGGTACGCGACCGCCAAAGCCGAGCTGGCTTCATGGGCGAACAGCCAACAGCCCCGACCGCAGGAGATGTGCAATGCCTTCCCTGGACAGCCTGAATTGCCGTCGCAGCCTCGAGGTGGGCGACCGGACCTATGAGTACTTCAGCCTGCCGGAAGCGGCGAAGCGCCTCGGCTCCCTCGATCGACTGCCGATGTCGCTCAAGGTGCTGCTGGAAAACTTGTTGCGCTGGGAGGACGGTAGCACGGTGCGCCTGGCCGATATCCAGGCCCTGGTCGACTGGCTCGCGACCCGCGGCTCCAGCAGCGAGATCCAGTACCGCCCCGCCCGCGTGCTGATGCAGGACTTTACCGGCGTGCCGGCGGTGGTCGACCTGGCCGCCATGCGCGAGGCCATGGCCAAGGCCGGCGGCGATCCGCGCAAGATCAATCCGCTGTCGCCGGTCGACCTGGTGATCGACCACTCGGTGATGGTCGACCACTTTGCCTCCCAGGAAGCCTTCGCCGCCAACGTGGCCATCGAGATGCAACGCAACGGCGAACGCTACGCCTTCCTGCGCTGGGGCCAGCAGGCCTTCGACAACTTCAGCGTGGTACCACCCGGCACCGGCATCTGCCACCAGGTCAACCTGGAATACCTCGGACGCACCATCTGGACCCGGGAAGAAGACGGCATCACCCTTGCCTTCCCCGACACACTGGTCGGCACCGACTCCCACACCACCATGATCAACGGCCTCGGCGTGCTGGGCTGGGGCGTCGGCGGCATCGAAGCCGAAGCGGCCATGCTCGGCCAGCCGGTGTCCATGCTGATCCCCGAGGTGATCGGCTTCGAACTCAGCGGCAGGCTGGGCGAAGGCATCACCGCCACCGACCTGGTGCTGACCGTGACCCAGATGCTGCGCAGCAAGGGCGTGGTCGGCAAGTTCGTCGAGTTCCATGGCGACGGCCTGGCCGACCTGCCGCTGGCCGACCGCGCCACCCTGGCCAATATGGCCCCGGAATACGGCGCCACCTGCGGCTTCTTCCCGGTCGATGCCGTCACCCTCGACTACCTGCGCCTGACAGGCCGCCCGGCGCACAGCGTGGCGCTGGTGGAAGCCTACTGCAAGGCCCAGGGCCTGTGGCGCGAGCCCGGCCAGACCCCGCTGTTCAGCGACAGCCTGGCCCTGGACATGGGCCAGGTGCACGCCTGCCTGGCCGGCCCGAAACGGCCCCAGGACCGGGTGCCGCTGGGCCAGGTCAGCCAGGCCTTCAGCGATTTTCTCGGCCTGCAGCTCAAGCCATCCCCCAAGGAAGAAGCCCGCCTGGAGGGCGAAGGCGGCGGCGGTGTCGCGGTGGGCAATGCCCAACTGGTCGCGGGCATCGACTACCAGCACGACGGCAAGACTTATCGCCTGCAGGACGGGGCGGTGGTGATCGCCGCCATCACCTCCTGCACCAACACCTCGAACCCCAGCGTGATGATGGCCGCCGGCCTGCTGGCGAAGAAGGCCGTGGAAAAGGGCCTGCAACGCAAACCCTGGGTCAAGAGTTCCCTGGCCCCCGGCTCCAAGGTGGTCACCGACTATTATGCCGCGGCCGGCCTGACGCCCTACCTGGACCAGCTCGGCTTCAACCTGGTGGGCTACGGCTGCACCACCTGCATCGGCAACTCCGGCCCGCTGTCGGAGGCCATCGAGCAGGCCGTGCAGCAGGGCGACCTGACGGTCGCCGCGGTGCTGTCGGGCAACCGCAACTTCGAAGGACGGGTGCATCCGCTGGTGAAAGCCAACTGGCTGGCCTCGCCGCCCCTGGTGGTGGCCTACGCGCTGGCCGGCAGCATGCGCATCGACCTCAGCAGCCAACACCTGGGCATAGGCACGGACGGCCAACCGGTATACCTCAGGGACATCTGGCCCAGCCGCCAGGAGATCGCCGAGGCGGTGCAGCGGGTGGACACTGCAATGTTCCACAAGGAATACGCCGCGGTGTTCGAGGGTGACGCACAGTGGCAGGCCATTGCGATTCCGGCCAGCAAGACCTACGCCTGGCAGGCGGATTCCACCTATATCCGCCACCCACCCTTCTTCGCCGAAATCGGCAGCGCACCACCCGCGGTCAGGGACATCCGCAATGCCCGCATCCTCGCCCTGCTCGGCGACTCGGTGACCACCGACCACATCTCCCCTGCCGGCAATATCAAGAACGCCAGCCCGGCCGGCGACTACCTGCGCGCCCAGGGCGTGGAGCCGCGGGACTTCAACTCCTACGGCTCGCGCCGTGGCAATCATGAGGTGATGATGCGCGGCACCTTCGCCAATATCCGCATCCGCAACGAGATGCTCGGCGGCGAGGAAGGCGGCTATACCCTGCACATCCCCAGCGGCGAGAAACTGGCCATCTACGATGCGGCCATGGCCTATCAGGCGCAGAACACGCCCCTGGTGATCATTGCCGGCAAGGAATACGGCACCGGCTCCTCCCGGGACTGGGCGGCCAAGGGCACCAACCTGCTGGGCATCAAGGCGGTGATCAGCGAAAGCTTCGAGCGTATCCACCGCTCCAACCTGGTCGGCATGGGTGTGCTGCCCTTGCAGTTCCTTGCGGGCCAGGACCGCAAGCGCCTCCAGCTCAACGGCCGCGAAGTCATCGACATCCTCGGCCTGGATGGCGTGGAACTGCACCCGCGGATGCCCTTGACCCTGCAGATCGGCCGCGAGGACGGCAGCCGCGAGCGCATCGAACTGCTGTGTCGCATTGACACCCTGAACGAGGTCGAGTACTTCAAGGCCGGCGGCATCCTTCACTACGTGTTACGGCAACTGATCGCCGGCTGACACTAGGCCCGTCGGTGAGCTATAAAGAATCAGGCTGCGACCGACTAGTCGCAATCGACATCCATGTCATTGACCGGCATCATTTTTTATTAACTTTTATTCAACTTCAGACTCCAGCGGTCGATAACACCGCATTGACCCCTCGGAAAATTTCCCATGCGCAACAATCAGCCCATCACCCAGCGTGAACGCACCTTCCCTGCCCAACAGCGGCTGATTTCCACCACCGACCTCCAGGGCCAGATCACCTACTGCAACGATGCCTTCGTCGAGATCAGTGGCTATAGCCGCGAGGAACTCCTCGGTTCGCCCCATAACCTGGTGCGCCACCCCGATGTGCCGCCCGCGGTGTTCGGCCATCTATGGACGACCCTCAAGAGCGACAAGCCCTGGATGGGCATCGTCAAGAACCGCTGCAAGAACGGCGATCACTACTGGGTCAATGCCTATGTCACACCCATCCTGGAAAACGGCCGGATGGTCGGCTACGAATCGGTACGGGTCAAACCCACGGCCGAACAGATACGCCGCGCCGAGGCGCTGTACCAGCGGATCAATGCCGGCAAATCGGCGATTCCAAGCAGCGACCACTGGCTGCCCGTGCTGCAGGACTGGCTACCCTTCATCCTGATCAGCCAGATCGGCTTCCTGGTCGGCGCCTGGCTCGATTCCTCCTGGGGCTTCCTGCTGGCCGCCGGGCTCTCGGTACCCCTGGGCCTGGCCGGCCTGGCCTGGCAGAACCGCGGTATCAAACGCCTGCTGCAGCTGGCCGAACAGTCGACCTCGGACCCGCTGATCGCCCAGATGTACACCGACAGCAGCGGCGTGCAGGCACGCCTGGAAATGGCCATGCTCAGCCAGGAGGCGCGACTGAAGACCTGCCTGACTCGCCTGCAGGACACCGCGCGACAGCTCAGCCAGCAGGCCAGCCAGGCCGACAAGCTGGCCCATGCCAGCTCCAGCGGGCTGGAACGCCAGCGTGTGGAAACCGAACAGGTGGCCACCGCCGTCAACGAGATGGCGGCCACCACCCTGGAAGTGGCGAGCAACGTGGCGCGCACGGCCATCGCCACCCAGGAAGCCAATCGCCTGACCACCCAGGGCCGCAGCATCGCGGCGGAAACCCGCGAGGCCATCCAGCGACTGTCGGCCTCGGTGGGTGACACCGGCGAAACCGTCACCCGCCTGGCCCAGGACAGCAACGAAATCGGCGGCGTGGTGGACGTGATCAAGGGCATCGCCGACCAAACCAACCTGCTGGCCCTGAACGCGGCGATCGAAGCGGCACGGGCCGGCGAAATGGGCCGCGGCTTCGCCGTGGTCGCCGACGAAGTGCGCTCCCTGGCGCAACGCACCACCGAGTCCACCGGGCAGATCCACCAGTTGATCGCCAAGCTGCAGCGCACCGCCGAGGAAGCGGTACTGACCATGAACATCGGGCGCAAGCAGGCCGACGAGGGGGTGGAGCGGGTGCAACAGGCCGACCAGGCCCTGGTCGGGATCAGCGACGCGGTGGCCAATATCGCCGGCATGGCCGACCAGATCGCCGCCG
>DATDTH010000693.1:0-6492 GCA_035290985.1 Pseudomonas sp.
CCCGCCGGTCCTCGCTCAAGCGCTAGGTGGCTTCGCCGTTCAGCCAGTATTCGCCACTGTCCGGCGCGTCCAGCAGGCCGAGAATGTTCAGCAGGGTGGACTTGCCCGAGCCGGACGGGCCCATCACCGCCAGGTAGTCGCCGGCGGCCACCTCCAGGTCCACCGCGTCCAGGCCCTTGATCTGCTGGTCGCCGAGCAGGAAACAGCGGCTGACGCCTTGCAGGCGGATCATGGCGCCGCCTGCGGCTCGACCGCCACACCATCGCCCAGGCCTTCCTGCTCCAGGCTGGCGACAATCAGTTGGCCGGCCTCCAGGCCGCCGAGCACCTCGCTCCAACGCCAGTTGGCCAGGCCGACCTCGACCCGCACCTCGCGTAGCACCCCGGCCTCGGCGTCGTAGCGCAACACGCGGTTGCCCTCCAGCAGGGTCTCGGTGGGGATGCGCAGCACCTCGGTTTTCTGTTGCAGGAGGATTTCCACATCGGCGCTGTAGCCGGTCAGCAGGGCCAGCTCGGCGGACGGCTGGTCGAAGCGCACCTCGACATCGACGGTGCGCGCCTGTTTTTCCAGGTCGCGGACGAAGGGCGCGATGCGCCGTACGCGGCCGGGGAAATCCCGGCCGCGGAAGGCATCCAGGCTGATACGCACCGGCATGTCGAGGCGCACCCGGGCGGTGTCGACCTCGTCGATCGGCGCCTCGACATAGAGGCAGCTGTCGTCGATCAGGTCCACTGCCGGCGGGGTGGGAATGCCCGGTGGCGAGGGGGTGACGTATTCGCCGACCTCGCCGTTGATCTCGCCGATGATCCCGGCGAAGGGCGCGCGCAGGGTCGCCTGGTCCAGCAGCGAGGTCTGCAGCGCCACGTTCGCCTCGGCCTCGAGTATCTGCGCGGCGCTGGCCTGGCAGCCCAGTTGCGACAGCCGGGCCCTGGTCTGGGCCTGATCGATACGGTCGGCGGCGGCCAGTTGGCGCTCGCCCAGGCGCAGCAGCCGCTGGTAGTCGCGCTGCTCCAGCTGTGCCTGCAGGCAGCGCTGTTCCCGGGCGCTGCCCTCCGCCGCCAGGCGTGCCTGGCTTTGCGCCAGCCGCGCCTGCAGATCGTCCTGGCGCAGGCGCATCAGCACCTGGCCGGCCTCGACCCGCTGACCCTCCTCCACCCGCCGCTCGCTGACCTGGGCGCCCAGGCTGAACGACAGGTTGGTGTGCCGGCAGGCCTTGAGCGTGCCGGCCCGGGTATTGGCCACCAGGGTCTCCACTGCCCCCCGCTCGACCGCCAGCAGGCGCACGGGCAGCGGCTGCGGCCGATTGAACCACCAGAGCAAGGGCGCGCCGAGCAACAGCAACGCCACCACCATCAGCACCTTGCGCATAACGGGCTTCCGATCCGGACAGACCCGCTCAGGGTAGGTGCTGGGCGGCCGCAGTACCACAACTGTCTGGCCGCCCCGGCGGACTTGGCCTTTGCCGTCCGAGGGTTTCTAATACCGGCCTAGCCCGAGCAACCCGAGTTAAGGAGAACCGCCTTGAACACACAAAGCCCCCAAGTCGAGCGCGTGGAGCTGGGCGAACTGGTGTGCTGGCGCGTGCACACGGCCAATGCCGAACTGCTGGTGGCCCAGCAAGGCGCCCAGGTGTTGAGCTATCAGCGCCACGGCGAACCGCCGCTGATCTGGCTCAGCCCCCAGGCGAGCTTCAGCAGCGGCCAGCCGGTGCGCGGCGGCGTGCCGCTGTGCTGGCCCTGGTTCGGCGACCTGGCGCGCAACCCGGCCGAGGTCCAGGCGCTCTACCCGGACCACAGCCCGGCGCCGGCCCATGGCCTGGTGCGCGGGCTGGATTGGCAGCTGCTGGGCATCGACAGCGCGGATGAGCGGGTCTGCCTGGACTTCGCCTGCGTGCGCCCCGACGCCGGCCTGCCCGGCTGGCCGGCCGGGCTGGAGCTGAACCTGAGCATCCGCCTGGACGAGCGCCTGACCCTGAGCCTGACCAGCCATAACCGCGGCACGCAAGCCGTGACCCTGAGCCAGGCGCTGCACAGCTATTTCGCGGTCAGCGATGTGCGCCAGGTCGAGGTCGAGGGCCTGGCCGGCAGCCGTTATCTGGAAACCCTGGAAGGCTGGAGCGAGCGCCGTCAGGACGGCGCCCTGCGCTTCAGCGGCGAGACCGATAGAATCTACCTGGACCTGCCTGCCCGGCTGAGCATCCTTGACCCGCAATGGCGGCGGCGCATCGTTCTCGAGGCCGGCGGCTCGTCCTCGGCGGTGCTGTGGAACCCCTGGATCGACAAGGCCAAGCGCCTGTCCCAGTTCGCCGACGACGCCTGGCCGGACATGCTCTGCATCGAGACCGCCAATGTCATGGACGATGTGCGACGGCTGGAGCCGGGGCAGCAGCATTGTTTGTCGGTAAGCCTGGCGTCCGAGCCGCTGTAGGGTCCTGTTGGGTAACGGGGGGGCCGATCAATCCAGGCACCCGGCTGGGGTGCGCCGCGCGCACCGGGAGGTCGGTATGACAACGATGCCTCGACGGTGCGCTGAGCGCACCCTACGGGACCGCGTTCCATTCGGGATGTTTTTGTGAGACTGCACGCCTCGCATTGAACATCCACAAGGCTCTGAATGAACGACATGACGCAAAGCGTCACCGCGGAGCCTGGCCAGGATCACGGAAGCGGATGTTGCGCACGTTTGGCGGCGCTCAGCCTGTGATCTAATCGCGCAAACCGCATCGCGCCCAGCAGACAGCCCCCTGCGCTCGAAGCCCAGCCTGCGAACGGCCTTCTGGGGCTCGGCGTCGACATGAGGCGATCGCCTGAAGGCGCAACACCCTCCTACCGCTGCGCCCACCTGGAACCCACACAAGCCATGAAGCCTCTGATCGCCATCGCCCTCTGCCTGAGCCTTGCCGCCTGTGACAAGGCGCCCGAAGAAGGATCGGCACTCACCACTTCTGCCGATGGCAGCCTCTATACCAATGCTCGCTTCGGCCTGAGCGTGACCAAACCTGAAGGCTGGTATGCCATGGACGTCAAAGAGTCGCTGGCGCAACTGCAGAAAGGCGGGGCGCTGCTCGCAGGTGCCGACGATAATCTGCAGGCCATAATGGACGCTTCGTTAAAGGGCACCCTACCGCTATTCAACTTCTTCGAAGCGCCTCCGGGTGCGGCGGTTAAAACCAATGCGAATATCGGCTCCGTGGCGGAAAATGTCGAAGCATTGCCGGGCATCAAGACCGGCTGCGATTACTTGTATCAAATGCAACAAACCTTCAAGCAATCCAGAATCAAGGTCGACTTCAGCCAGGAATGCCAGAGCAGCCGCATCAATGGCAACCCCTTCGGCGTGCAGAGCGCGACCATGCTGGTCGGCAATATTTTAATCAAACAGCGTTACTACGCCTGCCTCAAGGGCCGCCACACGGTGCTGTTCGTGCACAGCTATACCGATGAAAAAGGCGAGCGGGCGCTGACCCAAATCATGGATACAGTGAAAACCGGCTGCGATGCCTGAAAGCCGCCCGTTCAAGGACGACGGGGCTACCACGCGGAGCGTGGGCACGATCGAGGAAGAGAGCACCCACATGGAAAGAACAGACTACGGAGCCAGCATCTTCACGATCAGGGATTTTCTGAGTCCGGAAGAGTGCCAGCAGCAGATCGAGATAAGCGAACGCACGGGCTATGAGGAGGCCGCGATTCAGACACGTGAAGGGCCTGAGATCATGAAAGCCGTCAGAAATAACGACCGCATCATCTTTGACGACCCGGCGCTCGCGACTCATTTGTTCCATAGAGCCGAAGCGCTGCTGCCTCAAGAATTTGGCGACTGGGCATTGCTTGGACTCAATGAGCGATTCCGCTTCTATCGGTATACGCCCGCACAATATTTCAAATGGCATAAAGATGGCTTCTACTGCAGAAACCAGAATGAAATAAGCCAGTTATCCTTTCTGATCTATTTGAATGCCGGGTATGAGGGAGGGGACACCGAGTTCAAGTGGGATCGGATAACACCCGAACAAGGCATGGCACTGGCTTTCCCCCATTCGCTGATGCATCAGGGCACCCCCCTGGTCGCAGGTGTTAAATACGTCTTGCGCACCGATGTCATGTATCGCCGCATGTTCTAGAGAGGTCGGTATGGGGCGACGCTTCGGCGGAGTACGGAGGTTGCCACGGTGCGCTGAGCACAGCCTGCAAAACCGCGTTCCGCTCGGGCCTTGCCGGGCCTTCAGGCACCCCCGCTTTTCGATCGGGTCGCCGTGCGCACCGAGAGCGCGGTAGCGGCGATGTTTCGGCGGCGAGGCCGTTGCGACAACACCCTCCCGGCAACCTGACCACGCCATCAGCTTATTAAGGGGTACGCATCATAAATGCGAACCCTCCTAGGGCTATTGGCAGGCTTAATGGCTATGCTTGCCCAGCCCCCAGGGATAAGGATATGCCGTGCCCTCCATCTACCAGCTCAAACCACGCTTTCAGAACCTGCTTCGCCCGCTGGTGATTCGCCTGCACGCCGGCGGGGTCACCGCCAACCAGGTCACCCTCGCCGCCGGCCTGATTTCCCTGCTGGTGGCTGCCCTGGTCGCCGGCTTTATCCAGCACCCCTGGCTGTTCGCCCTGATTCCGCTGTGGATGGCCCTGCGCATGGCCCTGAACGCCATCGACGGCATGCTCGCCCGCGAGTTCGGCCAGCAGTCGCGGCTCGGCGCCTACCTCAACGAGCTGTGCGATCTGATCGCCGACAGCGCCCTGTTCCTGGTCTTCGCCCTGCTGCCCGGCGTGTCGCCGGCCCTGGTGGTGCTGGTCACCCTGCTGGCGCTGCTCAGCGAATACGCCGGCGTGCTCGGGCCCATGGTCGGCGCCAGCCTGCGCTACGACGGGCCCATGGGCAAGAGCGACCGGGCCCTGGGCTTCGGTGTGCTGGCCGCCGGGGTGGCCAGCGGCCTGCTGCCGCTGAGCTGGATCGACCCGGCGCTGGTCCTGATCGCCGCCCTGTTGCTGCTGACGATTTATAACCGCGTACGCCACGGCCTCGCCGAGACGACGTCCTGATTGCCGCTCGAGAAAAAGGAAGTTCATGTCCAGTCCCCGTACGTTCAGCACCCATGACGGCGTCGAGCTGTTCTACCGCCACTGGCCCGCCAGCGCCGACACGTCGGGGCCGCGCCGCGCCCTGGTGATGTTCCACCGCGGCCACGAGCATTCCGGGCGCATCGCCCACCTGGCCGAGGAACTGGACCTGCCCGGTTTCGATATCTTCGCCTGGGACGCCCGCGGCCATGGCGAGTCGCCGGGCGCCCGGGGCGACAGCCCGAGCTTCGCCACCAGCGTGCGCGACGTGCAGACCTTTATCGAACACATCAGCGCCAGCCACGGCATAGCCGTGGAAGAGATGGCCGTGCTGGCCCAGAGCGTCGGCGCCGTGATCGCCAGCACCTGGGTCCACGACTACGCGCCGAAGATCCGCGCCCTGGTACTCGCCTCGCCGGCCTTCAAGGTCAAGCTCTATGTGCCCCTGGCCCGTCCCGGGCTCGGGCTGCTGCGCGCCTGGCGCGGCAATTTCTTCGTCAACAGCTACGTGAAGGCGCGCTTTCTCACCCACGACCCGGCGCGCATCGCCAGCTTCGACAGCGACCCGCTGATCGCCCGGGCGATTTCGGTGAATATGCTGCTCGGCCTGTACGAGGCGGCCGAGCGGGTGGTGGCCGACGCCGAGGCGATCCAGGTGCCGACCCAGCTGCTGATTTCCGGCGCCGACTTCGTGGTCGAGCGCGCCCCCCAGGAGCAGTTCTTCGCGCGCCTGGGCAGCCCCTGCAAGGAAAAACACATACTGCCGGGCTTCTTCCACGACACCCTGGGCGAGCGCGACCGCCACCTGGCCGTCGGCCGGGCCCGACGCTTTATCCTGGAATGTTTCGCCACCCCGCTCGCGCGCCCCTCGCTGCTGAATGCCGACCGCCTGGGCGTCACCTGCGCCGAGTCCGAGGCGCTGTCCGCGCCGCTGCCGAAAAATTCCCCGCGCGACCTGTACTGGCGCGCCACCCGCGCCGGCCTGAAGCTCGGCGCCGGGCTGAGCGAGGGCGTGAAGCTGGGCTTCGACACCGGTTTCGACTCGGGCAGCACCCTGGATTATGTCTACCGCAACCAGCCCTCCGGCAAGACCGCCCTGGGCCGCTTGATCGACCAGAACTACCTGAACTCCATCGGCTGGCGTGGCATCCGCCAACGCAAGCTGCATGTCGAGGAACTGCTGCGCCTGGCCATGGCCGAGCTGCGCGCGGCCGGTGCGCCGGTGCGCATCGTCGATATCGCCGCCGGCCACGGCCGCTACATACTCGAGGCCCTGCAGGGGGTCGAGCCCCTGCCCGAGGCCATCCTGCTGCGCGACTACAGCGAGATCAACGTGCGTGACGGCAGCGCCCTGATCCAGCAGAAGGGCCTGGGCGAGATCGCCCGCTTCGTCAAGGGCGATGCCTTCGACCGCGACGACCTGGCA
>DATDTH010000694.1:0-7729 GCA_035290985.1 Pseudomonas sp.
CCAAGGAATGAAAGCGTACTTGAATGACGGCAGGATGCTCCTGCTGTCCAACGTAAGAGGCCAGCATGAGGCTCGTTAACCCTTTGTCCCGCCGCACCCTCCCCCTCCTGTTCAGCCTGGGCGTCGCCCTCGCCAGCAGCAGCGCCTGGGCCCTGCCCAGCGACCGCGAGCAGCCGATTCGCGTACAGGCCGACAGCGCCGAACTGGATGACAAGCAAGGCGTCGCGGTCTACCGCGGCGACGTGGTGATCACCCAGGGCACCCTGAAGATCACCGGCGACACCGTAACCATCACCCAGGACAAGAATGGCGAAATCGAGGTCTTCACCTCGGTCGGCAAGCCGGCCTACTACGAGCAGAAGCCCTCGGCCGACAAGCAGATCGTCAAGGCCTACGGCCTGACCATCCAGTATTTCGCCGCCAATGAGCGCATCGTGCTGATCGACCAGGCCAAGGTCATCCAGGAAGGCAACACTTTCGAAGGCGAGAAAATCGTCTACGACACCCAACGCCAGATCGTCAATGCCGGCCGCGCCACGGGCACCAACCTGAGCGTGCCGCGCCCGCGCATCGACATGGTCATCCAGCCGAAGAACAAGCCAGCCGCCCAGCAGGCCCCGCAATAATGGCCACTCTGAAAGCCCAGCACCTGGCCAAGAGCTACAAGGGCCGCCAGGTCGTGCGCGATGTCAGCCTGTCCATCGAAAGCGGGCAAATCGTCGGTCTGCTCGGCCCCAACGGCGCCGGCAAGACCACCTGTTTCTACATGATTGTCGGGCTGGTGGGCGCCGATCAGGGCCGGGTACTGATCGACGACCTGGACGTCAGCCACCAGCCGATGCACGGCCGCGCACGCGCCGGGATCGGCTACCTGCCGCAGGAAGCCTCGATCTTTCGCAAGCTCAGCGTCGCCGACAACATCATGGCGATCCTGGAGACCCGCAAGGACCTGGACCGCGCCGGGCGCCGCCAAGCCCTGGACGGCCTACTGCAGGAATTCCATATCAGCCATATCCGCGACAACCTCGGCATGAGCCTCTCCGGTGGCGAACGCCGGCGCGTGGAGATCGCCCGAGCCCTGGCCACGGCACCGAAGTTCATCCTGCTCGACGAACCCTTTGCCGGTGTCGACCCGATTTCGGTCGGCGACATCAAACAGATCATTCATCACCTCAAGGCCAAGGGCATCGGGGTGCTGATCACCGATCACAACGTGCGCGAGACCCTGGATATCTGTGAAACGGCCTATATCGTCAACGACGGCCAACTGATAGCCGAAGGCAATGCCGAGACCATTCTGGCCAACCAGCTGGTGAAAGAGGTGTACCTGGGCCACGAGTTCCGCCTGTAACACCGGTTTTTTCGCCACGGAAAAGTTGCAAGTTTCAGGCAAACTCTGCAATGTCAGGCATATAACTTGCTTCCTGGTGGCGCTTGCGCGCCCTGTAGTGGATGACGCAATTGCGTCGGCGAAATAAGGTGCTAAGCCCCAGCCATGAAACCATCGCTCGTCCTGAAAATGGGCCAGCAGCTGACGATGACTCCTCAGCTGCAACAGGCCATCCGCCTGCTCCAATTGTCGACCCTGGATCTGCAGCAAGAGATCCAGGAGGCGCTCGAGTCCAATCCGATGCTCGAACGCCAGGAAGAAGGCGACGACTTCGATAACAGCGACCCGCTCGCCGACGGCGCCGAAAACCCGGCGCCCGCCCCCAACCAGGAAGAGAGCTACCAGGAAACCAGCTACCAGGAGCCTTCAGCCCCCACGGTCGACAACCTGGAGGATGGCGAGTTCGACCACATCCCCAACGAGCTGCCGGTCGACACCGCCTGGGAAGACGTCTACCAGACCAGCGCCAGCAGCCTGCCGAGCAACGATGACGACGAGTGGGATTTCACCACCCGCACCTCGGTCGGCGAGAGCCTGCAGAGCCACCTGCTCTGGCAGCTCAACCTGGCGCCGATGTCGGACAAGGACCGCCTGATCGCCGTCACCCTGATCGACTGCATCAATAACCAGGGCTATCTGGACGAGACCCTGGAAGAGGTGCTGGACGCCTTCGACCCGGAACTGGACATCGAGCTGGACGAAGTGGAAGCCGTGCTGCACCGCATCCAGCAGTTCGAACCGGCCGGCATCGCCGCCCGCGACCTGCGCGAATGCCTGTTGCTGCAACTGCGCCAGTTACCGGCCAAGACCCCCTGGCTGAGCGAGGCCCAGCGCCTGGTCGGCGACTACCTGGACCTGCTCGGCAGTCGGGATTACGCCCAACTGATCCGCCGCATGAAGCTCAAGGAAGACGATCTGCGCCAGGTGATCGAGCTGATCCAGAGCCTCAACCCGCGCCCGGGTTCGCAGATCGAATCGAGCGAGCCGGAATACGTGGTGCCCGACGTCATAGTGCGCAAACACAACGAGCGCTGGCTGGTGGAGCTGAATCAGGAAGCCATGCCGCGCCTGCGGGTCAACCCGCAGTACGCCGGCTTCGTCCGCCGTGCCGACTCCAGCGCCGACAACACCTTCATGCGCAACCAGTTGCAGGAGGCGCGCTGGTTCATCAAGAGTCTGCAGAGCCGCAACGAGACCCTGATGAAGGTCGCCACCCAGATAGTCGAGCACCAGCGCGGCTTTCTCGAGTATGGCGACGAGGCGATGAAACCCCTGGTGCTGCACGACATCGCCGAAGCCGTGGGCATGCACGAGTCGACCATCTCGCGGGTCACCACCCAGAAATTCATGCACACCCCGCGCGGCATCTACGAACTGAAGTACTTCTTCTCCAGCCATGTCAGCACCTCGGAGGGCGGTGAATGCTCGTCCACCGCGATCCGCGCCATCATCAAAAAACTGGTTGCGGCGGAAAATGCGAAAAAGCCGTTGAGTGACAGCAAGATCGCTGGTTTACTGGAGGCACAGGGCATTCAGGTGGCCCGCCGCACAGTCGCCAAATACCGCGAATCCCTCGGGATAGCGCCTTCCAGCGAACGCAAGCGATTGCTGTAGCGGCAGCACTGATCCACGCCAAAGTGTTCCGGCGGCAGGCCCGTTAGCCTGCCTCTTACACACGGCAATAAGGAGAAAGCGGTATGCAAGTCAACATCAGTGGACATCAACTGGATGTGACCGACGCCCTACGTGACTACATCGTCGATAAACTCGGACGACTGGAGCGCCACTTCGACAAAATCACCAATGTTCAGGTGACCATGGAGGTCGAGAAGCTCAAGCAAAAGATCGAAGCCACCCTGCACGTTGCCGGCGCAGAAGTCGTCGCCAACGCCGAACATGACGACATGTATGCAGCCATCGATCTACTCACCGACAAACTCGATCGCCAACTTATCAAGCACAAGGAAAAGCAGCTGCACCGCCAACAAGGCGCGGCAGTCCGCTGACATACCCCCCTTCCTATGATCCGACTTGAAAATATCCTGACCCCCGGCCGTTCCCTGGTGAACGTGCCGGGCGGCAGCAAGAAACGTGTCCTCGAACAGATCGCCCAACTGGTCGCGCGCGAGTTGCCCGACCTGGATGTGCAAGACATTTTCGAGAGCCTGATCGCCCGGGAAAAACTTGGCTCGACCGGTTTCGGCAATGGCATCGCCATTCCCCACTGCCGGCTGCCCGGTTGCACCTCGCCGATCAGTGCCCTGTTGCGCCTGGATGCACCGGTGGACTTCGACGCCATCGACGGCGTGCCGGTCGACCTGCTGTTCGTCCTGCTGGTCCCCGAAGCCGCCACCGACGCGCACCTGGAACTGCTCCGGCAGATCGCCAGCATGCTCGACCGCAGCGAGGTGCGCGAGCGCCTGCGTCACGCCCCGACCAGCGAAAGCCTGTACCAGGTGGTCGTGGATGTGCAGAACACCCCTTAGCCATGCACCTGATCATCGTCAGCGGCCGCTCGGGGTCGGGCAAGAGTACCGCCCTCGATGTCCTCGAGGACAACGGCTTCTACTGCATCGACAATTTGCCGGCCGTCCTGCTGCCCGAACTGGCCGAGCGTGCCCTGCTGCACACCGAATTGCTGCAGCCCCTGGTTGCGGTCTCCATCGATGCGCGCAACCTGCCCAACCAGCTCAAGCGGTTTCCGGAACTGCTGGACGAAGTCCGGGCGAAGCATATCCAGTGCGATGTGCTCTACCTGGATGCCGATGAGGAAACCCTGCTCAAGCGCTTTTCCGAGACCCGTCGGCGTCATCCGCTAACCAGCGAAAGCCGCTCCCTGGCCGAAGCCATTCGCGACGAAAGCACCCTGCTCGGCCCGATCATCGACCTGGCCGATCTGAAGATCGACACCACCCACCTGAACCTCTATCAACTGCGCGACAGCCTCAAGCTGCGTCTGCTGAACAAACCCGAACCGGGCACCGCTTTCCTGGTGGAGTCCTTCGGCTTCAAGCGCGGCATGCCGGTGGATGCCGATCTGGTGTTCGATGTGCGCTGCCTGCCCAACCCCTACTGGAAACCGGACCTGCGGGATTTTTCCGGCCGCGACCAGCCGGTGGTGGACTACCTGGCGGGACAGGCCGACGTAGAGGAGATGTACCAGGACATCCTGGCCTACCTGAGCAAATGGCTGCCGCGTTTCGCCGCCAGCAACCGGGCCTATGTCACGGTCGCCATTGGCTGCACCGGCGGCCATCACCGCTCGGTGTACCTGGCCGAACGCCTGGGCCAGGCCCTGAAACTACTGCTGAAGAACGTTCAGGTCCGCCACCGCGACCTGAGCGAATAGGACCCCTGCCGCGATGCCTGCCTGCGACGTCACCATCATCAACAAACTGGGCCTGCATGCGCGCGCCGCAGCGAAATTCGTCGGAGTGGCCACGCGCTTTCCCTGCCATGTGCGGGTGGGTCGCAACCCCGAGACGCTGATCGACGGCAAGAGCATCATGGCCGTGATGATGCTGGCGGCCGGAAAAGGCACCAGCATTCACCTGCACACCGAAGGCGACCAGGAGGGCGAGGCCCTCGCCGCCCTGCTCGAGCTGATCAATAACTTCTTCGACGAAGGCGAATAACCCGCCTTATAAAACCGACGCCGCCAGGCGCCTGTCGCTCTGCTCCAGCAGAACACTATCCAGCTCGCCGTCCGCCTGGGCGCGGAGCGCGCAATGCAGGGCCGAATAATACTGATCGGGATCGTAGGCGATCAGCAGCAGGTCGACACCGGCATTGAGCGCCTGCGCGCCGGTCTGGCAGGCACCAAAGCGCTGGGCCGCGGCCATGGTCAGGTCATCGCTGATCAGCACGCCCTGGTAAGCGAACTCCTGGCGCAGCACCTGCTGCACCACGGGCCTGGACAAGGACACCGGATAGCGACTGTCCAACTCGGGCAGGATCACATGACCGAGCATCACCCAGGCCCGGGTCTGGGCCATCAGCTGGCGAAAGGGTCGCCAGTCGTGCGCACTCAATTGCTCGATGGGCGTGTCCAGCACGGCGGAAAAATGGTGGGTGTCGCTGGCGATACGCCCCAGTCCCGGAAAATGCTTGAGGGTCGGGCGCACGCCCTGGGCCTGCAGCCCCTCGGCATAGGCCTGGGCCACCCGCGTCACGGTATCCGGATCGGCGGACAGGGCGCGCAAATGGATCAGGCTGTGCAGATCCAGCGGATTCTTGGCCCGCTCGACCTTCAGGTCCAGCACCGGGCTGAAATTCAGGGTGATCCCCAGCGCCGCCAACGCGCCACCCTGCTCGGCGCCATAGGCACGGGCAATGGCCGCCTGCGCCTCTGGACTGCGGCTGTCCAGCACCAGCCCGGCCAGTGCCGGCTGCAACGGCAGGGGCGGCGACAAGCGCGAGACGATGCCGCCTTCCTGGTCCGTGCTGACGATCAGGGGCGGCAAGCCCGCAGCCTTCCTCAGCGCCTGCAGCGCACCTATCTCTTCGCCGATCTGCCGGGCCGTTTTGCCCTCGACGTTGCGCCGGGTGATAAAGATCCCGCCTATCAAGCCTCCGGCCACCAGCGGAAGCACCTCATCCAGATCGGTGTAGCCCAGCACGAAATGCCGGCCCAGGCGCTGAGCCTCCTTCGAACCGCCGCTGCCCAGTACCACCGCTTTATGCCACTGGAACAGCGCCTCCTGGGCGAGCCCCATCCCCAGGCCCACCACCAGCAGCGCGGCCCAGGCCTTGCGCGCCAGGCGCGACGGCCGCCTGAACACCCAGAACAGCCCCAGCCCGCTGACCAGCCCCAGCAGCGGCACGATAAAGGGCCGCATGCCCAGCAGATGCGGGTCGCGCCCGTACCAGGCCAACGCCAACAGCCCCAGGGCCAGCAACCAACGCAGCAGTGCGAAGAGCATAAAAATCCTTTTTATTAATTGCGATACGCGGGGTGTACCTAGGCGGCCTCACCCGCCCTATGAAAAGCGCTTTGGTGAGGGCAAGGCGTTTTTCCGTAGATACCGTCTTGATGCCCACCGCACAAGAGGCCGTTTTCGTAGATAAGCCTTAGCGCAATCCGGGGCAGTGGGTTTCGACGACGCGCTGGTAGGCCGTAGGTCGGGTTAGCGAAGCGTAACCCGACCTACGAAAAGCGAATATGCCTGCTCTGGCAGCCCTAGGGTGGGTGAAACCCGCAAGCTTTTGCGCGCTTGCCACCCATCCATTGCCCAGCGCGTGATCAACTGCCCGCCACCGTCATCCGCTCGATCAGCACCGAGCCGGTGCGGATATTGCTGCGCAGTTCCAGGTCGCGGCCCACCGCGACTATCTGCTGGAACATGTCCCGCAGGTTGCCGGCTATGGTGACTTCCTGCACCGGAAACTGGATCTCGCCGTTCTCCACCCAGAACCCGCTGGCCCCGCGCGAGTAGTCGCCGGTGACCAGGTTCAGGCCCTGGCCCATCAACTCGGTTACCAGCAGGCCACGGCCCATGTGGCGGATCAGGGCGGCCTGGTCCTCATCACCATGGCTGACGAACAGGTTGTGCACGCCACCGGCATTGGCCGTGCTCGGCAGGCCGAGCTTGCGCCCGGAATAGGTGCCGAGTATGTAGCTCGACAACACGCCCTGCTCGACGAAGGACTTGCCGTAGGTCGCCAGGCCGTCGCCGTCGAAGGTCGCGCTGCCCAGGGCGCGAGGAATATGCGGGCGCTCGTCCAGGCTCAGCCAGGTCGGGAACAGCTGCTGGCCCAGGGCGCCTTCGAGAAAGGAGGACTTGCGGTACAGGTTGCCGCCGGAAATCGCCGAAAGGAAATGACTGAACAGGCCGGTGGCCAGCTCCGCGGCGAACAGCACCGGCACCTCGCAGGTCGGCACCGGACGCGCGCCCAGACGGCTGACCGCGCGCTCGGCGGCACGCCGGCCGATGCTCGCGGCATCGGCCAGGTCCTCGCCACGGCGGCTGACGTCGTACCAGTAGTCGCGCTGCATCAGGCCATCGCTCTCGGCGATCATCACGCAGCTCAGGCTCTGGCGGGTACTGGCGTAACCGCCGACGAAGCCATGGCTGTTGCCGTACACGCGGCAACCCTGGTGGGTATTGAGGCTGGTGCCGTCGGCGTTCTTGATCCGCGGGTCCGCGGCGAAGGCCGCCGCCTCGCAGCTCAGTGCCAGCTCGATGGCCTGCTCGGGGCTGATGTCCCAGGCATGGTAGAGGTCCAGGTCCGGCAGGTCCCGGGCCATCAGCCCGGCATCGGCCAGGCCGGCGCACTCGTCTTCGGAGGCATGCTTGGCGATCGCCAGGGCCGCGGCCACGGTCTCGCGTATCGCCGCCT
>DATDTH010000695.1:0-4519 GCA_035290985.1 Pseudomonas sp.
TTCGTTCCGGCCTATGGCGTGCTAGGCGCCGTTACCGACGACACTCAAATGATGTTGTTCACCGCCGAAGGCTTGCTGCGGGCTTATGTGCGCGGCAGCTCTCGGGGCATTTGCCATGCGCCGAGCGTGATCCACCATGCCCTGCTGCGCTGGCTGCTGACCCAGGGGGAGAAACCGGCCCGCGAGGTGGGCGAGGATGGCTGGCTGCTCCAGCAAAAGGCCCTCTGGGCCCGCCGCGCCCCGGGCGCCACCTGCCTGGCGGCGCTGCGGGTCAGTCGGCGCTTCGGCGAAAAGGCGCGCAACGACAGCAAGGGCTGCGGGGCGGTGATGCGCGTGGCACCCTGCGCCTTCTTCGGCAACGCCTTCGCCCTTGCCGCCGAGTCCGGGCAGATGACCCACGGCCACCCCAGCGGCTATCTGGCGGCCGGATTGTTCGCCGACATCCTGCAGCGGCTGACCCTAGATGCGGACAGCCTGGAAGCGGCGGTGAGGGCCAGCCTGGCCGAGCAGGGCGATCAACCGGGCATGGAGGAAACCCGCGCGATCCTCCAACACGTGCTGGTGCTGCACGCCGAAGGCCAGCAGCCGACCCCGCAAAGCATCGCCGAACTGGGCGGCGGCTGGGTGGCCGAGGAAGCCCTGGCTATCGGCCTCTGGTGCGCCCTGCAGGCCGAAAGCTTCGAACAGGGTGTGCGCTGGGCGGTGAACCACAGCGGCGACAGCGACAGCACCGGCCTGGTCGCCGGCCACCTGCTGGGCATCCAACTGGGCGTGGCGGCCATCCCCGAACGCTGGCTGACCAAGTTGGAACTGCGTGGCGTGATTGAACAAATGGCCGAGGATATCGACTGGGTACCGCGGGCCTATTGCGGCGCGGGTGGCGAACAGGACGCGGCGATCGAAGCGCGGTATCCGGGGTGGTGAGGGGAGGGCGTTGAAGGGTGTTGAAGGGCGCTGCATAGTGACGACCAAACCTGATCATGTATGCAAAAAATAACTGGATGCGCATAGCCTTACCCATGCAGTCCGGGTGGATACTGTGATAAATGTCGCACTCAAGGCGGCCGACGTGCCCGGGTATGGCTCCTGAAGGCTTTTCGTAGCGATGCAAGACGTTTCGTTCAGTGTTTTCGATTGAGCACACCTGTGAGCAATGTTTGTTCGCTTCTAACCTTTCTCCCGTCACCGGCAGTCCCGCCTTGGCAATGTGCAAGTCTTTATAAAGTGTGGTCGACATGGATTTCGATACCAGGCAACGCACCCAAGAATACATCCAGGCTCGTCGCCAGAACCCTGCTTGGCAATTATTAGCTGCTCGCAGTGCGCCTTTGGTGTTGAGTTGTTTGCAGACACTTCTTGAGAAAAGTACTGATGGAGTCGGATTTGAGGATGCTCTGTTGGTATTAGCAGAGCTTCTTGAACTACATGCCAATAGCGATGAGTTTGGCATTGATGAGGACGATTTCGTGTCTGCCGCGCGCAAGGAACTGCGCGCCTGGATCAAGCGCGGATTGTTGGTGGAGAGGGAGGGGCGGCTGCATGCCACCGATGCGCTGGAAGAATCTATGCGCTTTGTAAGCGGGCTTGGCACGAGGATCATGACGTCTACCGCATCGCGCCTGTCCATTGTCCAGCGCGAGATCGAGAGCCTGGAATCCAGCTTGAATCCCGATCCGCGCAGCCGCGCTGATCACCTCAAACGCAAAATTGCTGAGCTGGAAGCGGAGCTGGTAGAAGTCAACGCGGGTAATGTCAGAGTTTTGGCTACTGTGGAAGCTGTCGAGCGGGTTCGCGAAATCTATAACCTGTCGACCAGTTTGCGGGCCGATTTTCGCCGTGTAGAGGACTCTTATCGAGAAGCCGATAGGCAATTACGCCACTCTATCGTCAGTGAACGCAACCACCGCGGTGAGATTGTTGACAAACTATTGAATAGTCACGATCAATTACTCGATACCGCCGAGGGTAGAGTTTTTCATGGGTTCCAGCAGCAACTGTCTCGTGCTCTCGAATTACAAAATATGAAGCATCAACTGCGCTCCATCGTAGCCCATCCGGCAGCGGCAAAAGCGTTGACTCGGCAGCAACAAAGCGAATTACGTTGGCTGATCATGCGTTTGGTGAATGAATCGGCGGGGGTCATTCGAGCACGTGCGCGAAGCGAGCGTGATGTCAAAGGTTTCTTGAAAACCGGATTGGCTGCCGAACATCACCGTGTCGGAGAACTGGTCAATGAAATCCTGCAAGCGGCTCTCGAGATGGACTGGAGCCGTACTGCTGTCAGGCGCAAGGCAGCGCCCTTACCACCAATCGCTATCGCTATTTCTGGCTTGCCACTAATCGAACGACTCCGTTTCAAAACAATTGATCAGGATGATCAACAAAAACTCGAGCTTGGTTCAAAAACGATGGATATGGAGCAAATCGATGATGAATTCTGGGATGCGCTCGATAGTCTTGATCGACAGGCGCTTGTCCAAGACACCATGGCATTGCTGAACTCCAGTGGTGTAGTCATGAGCATTGCAGATCTGGTTGAGCAATTACCACCTACTCACGATTTGGAGTCACTGACACTGTGGTTGAGTATGGCCAGAGAGGTGGAAGCCCCTGTGCATGCTCAACAAGAATGCATAGATCTGATTGGCAAGGATGGTGTGGCTCTCCGCTTTCATGTACCCAAAGTAGAGCTGCATGCGACGCAACTCAAAAATATGGATTTGGAGATATAAATTGGCCAGTATTTTCGACGAACTGACGGCCGCCAAGGAGCATGCGGAAGTCCAGGAACCTCTGTCTTTAAGTGACGATGAGCAGGGGGCATCCGTCGGTATTGAACCTGTAGTGAGCTATACCTCTCGGCAGATCAAGGATGCCTGCCAGGAATTACTGAAGCTGGGCTTATTGGAGTCGACAAAAAAGCCCAACCTCTATCGCACGGCGATATCCCAGTTCGAAAAAATCAATCTGCTTCTTGAGCCCTTGGATTTGGCCTTGCGTGTCGACGACATCCGAGGACTCGCCTATCTCGTGGTGGCGGAGCAAGTCTTCATAGAGGGTGATGATGAGTGGTCTCATCCTCTTGTGCGCAGGCAGCGGCTCACATTGGATCAGTCACTAGTGCTGGCTTTGCTCCGCCAGCATTATGTTGCTCACGAACAGCAGGCTGGGATCGGAGCGGGGGATGCCCTTATAACTCTGGATGACTTGTTGCCGCAGGTGCAACTTTATTTTGGCGAGCTCGGCAGCGATAGCCGAGAGCAGCAACGTCTGCGCACCCTGCTGGAGAAACTCAAACCCCATGGCGTCGTTTCCGATATCGATGCGCATGATCAAGTATCTATCAGGCCAATTATTGTCCATCTGGCCAATCCTGAGAACCTTCAGCGTCTTTTGCACGCGTTCAAGGCGGAGTCAGTAAAGGCTTCTGCAGAAGGAATGCTGCCAGACAATAGCGAGGACTCAATATGACGCTACCCGAGACTGGCGATCTGTTCATGGAAGACCTGCTGCCGTCGGCGGCCTTCGTTTTAACTGGACTCGATATCTATAACTGGGGCCCTTTCGGTGGGCGTCATTACGCCGAAATAGATTCAGAGGGCACTGCCATCATTGGGCAGACCGGCAGCGGTAAGACCACGCTGGTCGATGGCTTGATGACTTTGATCACGGCCCAGCCGCGCTACAATCTGGCCTCCACCGGTGGGCATGAAAGCGATCGAGATTTAATTTCCTATGTGCGAGGGGTGTCAGGTGCTGGGCGTAGCGGTGACACCGACCATATCGCTAGACCAGGAAAAACGGTATCTGGAATCGCTGCTCGTTTTCACAATGGTCAGAAGGGCTTGTATATCGGAGTCATTTTTGCTCTGGAAGGCAGCAGCTCTTCAGCCACAGACCTGGATCGCAACTGGCTATTCTCCCAGGCCGAGGATCAAGGGCTGGATGAGTGGCTGGAGATCTTTCATAGCGGTGGAAAACGAGCCTTGAAACAGTTGGGGCGGGAGATTCCCGGGCTGGAAGTTTCCGACCATAAAAAGCCCTATCTTGCCCATTTGCGGCGTTTTTTCGAGGTGGGCGAGAATGCTTTCACACTACTGAATCGGGCGGCGGGTCTCAAGCAACTGAACAGTATTGATGAGTTATTTCGTGAGTTGGTATTAGACGATTATTCGGCTTTTGAGCGTGCGGCTGAGGTGGCTGCCGAATTTGATGATTTGGCAGCCATTCATGAGGAGCTCGAAATTGCTCATAAACAGCGACAATCACTGCTGCCTGTTGAGCAAACATGGTCTATCCATCAGGAGTTTCTAGCACAACTTACCCAGCAGCGCGACTTGCTGACGATATTGCCTATCTGGTATGCCTTGGGTGGGCACCGGCTCTGGAGTACCCACGCCTCTGGCCTTAATGAGCTGCTCGAAGAGTGCGAACGGCGTATAGACGAAGCTGCCCAAGCCATTCAGTTGCAAGGGCAACAGGAACAGGTACTCCGTGACGGTTATTTACAAACGGGCGG
>DATDTH010000696.1:0-3279 GCA_035290985.1 Pseudomonas sp.
CCGGCCTGGCCGATGCACGGGCTGCAGCCGCGCGGACTGGACGGCCACCAGGTGCCGTTCGGCAGTGTCGAGACGGCCGCCGCGGCCTACCTGGAGGCGATCGATGCCATGCATGACGGCGCTGCGCTGCACCTGATCGGCCATTCCTTCGGTGGCTGGATTGCCTTCGAAATGGCCTCGCGCTTGCGCGCCCGCGGTCGCCCCGTGGCGTCGCTGACCCTGATCGACAGCGAGGCGCCGCAGGCAGGGGGCGTGCTGGGCAGACCCTATACGGCAACCGCCGTGCTGGAGCGCCTGATCGAGGCCATGGAGGCCGCGACGGGGCGGATGCTCGGTATCGATCTCGCGGTCTTGCGCGCCCAGGACGATGCGGCCCAGATGAGCCTGCTGCATGCCGGCATGGTAGGCGCGGGGCTGCTACCGCCACGCGCCGCCCCCGAGATCATGGGCGGTCCGCTGCGCACCTTCGGCAGCGCATTACGCACGCGCTACCAGCCGCAGCACGGTTATGACGGTCCGGTGCGGCTGGTACGGGCAGAGGCCCTGGCGCCGGGTCGGGCCGCCCAGCAACCCGGACAGCGCGAGATGAGCGAGGGCTGGCGGCGCTACGCGCCCAATCTCGAGGTCTGGCAAGGGCCTGGCCATCATTTCAGCATTCTCAAGCCGCCCCATGTGCAGCGGCTTGCGCACTGGTGGGACAATCCCCTGCAGGTCCAGCATGGGCCCGCCTAGCGCCGGCCTGGGGCGCGTGGCCAGCCTGCTGCTCGTGGCGGCCAGCACCCTGGGCGGTTGCATGCTGGGGCCGGATTACCGGGCGCCGGAGATTCCGCTGGCCGCCGACTGGCAAGCGCCGTTGCCCCATGGCGCTTCCCGCGCAGGCTTGGCCGACTGGTGGCGGCAGTTCAATGACCCCGCGCTGAGCGAGCTGTTGCGCCTGGCCGAAACCGACAGCCCCTCGCTGGACCAGGCCTGGGCCCGCATCCTCCAGGCCCGGGCCACCCTCACCGGCAATAACGCCGATGCGCTGCCGAGCCTGAACGCGACGCTCACCCAGAAACGTGGCCAGGTGGAGGAAGGCGAACTGCGCGAAACCGGCAGCATGTCCGCCTCCGGGCTGGATGCCTCTTGGGAAATCGATCTGTTCGGCAAGCTGCGGCGCTACCGCGAAGCGGCGAGCACGCGACTCGAGGCGCGGGTCGATGACTGGCACGCTGCGCGCGTCTCCCTGGCGGCCGAGGTGGGCGATCACTATGTGCAATACCGTGGCTGCCAGAAACTGGTCGAGGCGCTACGGGACCAGGCGCAGTCACAGCGCAAAACTGCCGACCTGACCCGCCTGTCGCACCAGGCGGGCTTTACCTCGCCCGCCGATGCCGCCCTGGGCGACGCCAGCGCCGCCAGCAGTGCCGCGAACCTGACCCGTGGCCAGAGCGAGTGCGACCTGCTCCTCAAGAGCCTGGTCGAACTCACGGGCAGCGAGGAACCGCGGCTGGTCGCCATGCTCGGCCAGGGCCCGACCCGGTTGCCGTCGCCCGCGCAACTGGATGTGCGAGCCATACCGGCCGACCTGCTGCGCCAGCGCCCGGACCTCGCGGCCCGGGAGCGTGAGCTGGCCGCGGCGAATGCCGAAGTCGGCGCCGCCCAGGCCGATCGCCTGCCGAGCCTGAGCCTTGGCGGTAGTTTTTCCGTTGGCGCCACGGCCGGTATCTCGGAGCGCTCCTGGTCGATCGGCCCGAGCCTGTCCATTCCGTTGTTCGATGGCGGTAAGCGTGGCGCCGCGGTGCAGGGCGCCGAAGCGGCCTACGACTCGGCCCTGGCGGTGTATCGCCAGACCTTGCGTCGCGCGGTCAGGGAGGTCGAGCAAGCCCTGGTGCGGCTCGATGCCGCGCGGCACCTGGAGGCCGATGCCGAGCGGGCCAGCGCGGGCTATGACGCCTATTACCAGGCGATCGACCGTAACTGGCAGGCCGGCAGTGCCAGCCTGCTCGACCGCGAAGTGGCACGCCGCTCGGCGCTGGCCAGCGAGATCGAGCTGATCGGCCTGCAGCAGAACCAGGTGCGCCACTGGATTGCTCTCTACAAGGCGCTGGGCGGCGGCTGGCAAGCCCAGCCGCTGGAACTGGCGAGCAAAACAGCGCCTGGTCAGGCGGCGTCCGATCGGGCCCCGAGCGAGGTGGCCGAATGAAGTCGCGGGCGCCTAAGGTCCTGCTGACCATTACCCTGCTGGCGCTGGTCACCGCCTGGGTTTACGGGCGCGCTGAGCCGGAGCCCGCCGCCGAGACCCGGACAGTCAGCAGCCTGAGCGTCGAGGTAATCCAGGCGCAGCGGCAGATGTGGCCCGAGTTGATCCCGGCCAGCGGTGCCCTGGCACCCTGGCAGGAGGTGGTGATCAGTGCCGAGACCGCCAACCTGCGAATTGCCAGCCTCGAGGCGGAGGTTGGGGAGAGGGTCAAAAAGGGCCAGTTGCTGGCCAGGCTTGCCCAGGACAGCGTGCTGGCCGAACAGAGCCGGGCCCAGGCCAGCGTCGCCCTGGCGCAGGCGAACCTGCAGGAGGCGAACTCCGACGCCCGCCGCGCCGCGCTGGTCGGCCAGAGCGGCGCCCTGTCGGCGCAGCAGAGCGAGCAGTACCTGAGCAAGGTGGCCGTCGCCCAGGCCGCTCTCGCCTCGGCCAGGGCCGAGCTGCAGTCCGTGCGGATCAGGCTCGAGCAGACCCGGATAGTCGCGGTCGAGGAGGGCATCATTTTTTCCCGTGAGGGCGTGCTCGGCAGCGTGGTCTCCAGCGGCACCGAGCTGTTCCGCCTGGTCCGCGAGGGGCGCATCGAATGGCAGGCGGAACTGGATGCGCGTCAACTGGCGCGGGTGACCCCAGGGCTGCGCGCCCGGGTGACCTTGCCCGATGGCCAGGCCGTGGAGGGGAAGGTGCGCCTGGTCTCGCCCAGCCTGAACAGCAAGACCGGCCGCGCCCTGGTCTATGTCGCGCTGGCGCCAGACAGTGGGGCGCGGGCCGGCAGCTATGCCAGCGGTAACCTCGAGCTGCCGTCACGGGCGGCGCTGACGGTGCCGGACAGCGCGGTGGTGCTGCGCGACGGTCGGGCCCATGTCTTCACCCTGGGCGATGACCTGCGGGTGGTCCAGGTGCGGGTCGACGTGGGGCGACGGCGCGACCAGGCGGTCGAGATACTCGGCGGACTGGACGAGCGGGCACGCGTCGTGCGCAGCGGTGGCGCCTTTCTCAGCGATGGCTTGAGCGTGGCCCTGGTGCAGCCTGGGGCCGTTCAG
>DATDTH010000697.1:0-5380 GCA_035290985.1 Pseudomonas sp.
GCTATCGGGTGCGCTACACCCTGCATACCCCCAAGGGGCCCTTGCACCTGCTCGAAGTGGGCGAGGCCTTCAAGCAACATGGCCGGCACTTGTTGCGCGGCTACCTGCTGGTGCTCGAGGACATTGCTGAAGACGCCCCCCAGCCGAGCGCCCTGCAGGCCCAGAATTCCCAACTCAAGGCCTCCCTGGAGCTGCATCAGCGCGCCCAGGCCGACCACCTGCAGCACCTGATGCGCTCGCGCGCGCAGCAGAGCCTGATCATTCGCCTGGCCCGTCATCGCTACAATACCGACGACCCGCTGCAGGAAGCCGCCCAACTCATCACCCGGGCGGCCTGCGAGACCTATCAGGTGGCGCGCGCGAGCATCTGGCACCTGAACCAGCAACGCCTGGAGCCGGTGGCCCTGTACCGCAGCGACCTGAACCAGCACGAAGTGCCCGACGCCGTCGACGCCAGCCCCTACCCGCACTACCTGGAAGCCCTGCACAGCGGCCGGGCCATCGACGCCCACGACGCCCAGCACGATCCGCGCACCTGCGAACTGAACAGCAACCTGCTGCAGCCAAACGGCATCGCCAGCATGCTCGACGCCAGCATCCGCATCGGCGGCGACGTGGTCGGCGTGCTGTGCCTGGAGCAGGTCGGCGCGCCGCGAATCTGGCACAGCGACGAGATCGCCTTCGCCGGCGAGCTGGCCGACCAGTTCGCCCAGGTTCTGGTCAATCAACAGCGGCGCAGCGCCACCAGCGCCCTGCATCTATTCCAGCGGGCAGTCGAGCAGAGCGCCAGCGCCTTTCTCCTGGTGGATCGCCTGGGCCGGGTGGAGTACGTCAACCCGAGCTTTACCGCCATTACCCAATACAGCGCAGAGGAGGTCCAGGGCCGCCACCTGTCCGATCTGCCGGCCCTGGAGGACCTCAGCCAGCTGCTGTTCGATGCCCGCTCCAGCCTGATCCAGCACAACAGCTGGCAGGGCGAATTCAAGAGCCGCCGCAAGGACCTGGACCCCTACTGGGGCCAGCTGTCGATCTCCAAGGTGCATGGAACCGATGGTGATCTGACCCATTACATCGGCATCTACGAAGACGTCACCGAGAGCAAGAAAGCCCAGCAACGCATCGAAAAACTCGCCTACAGCGATCACCTCACCGGCTTGGGCAACCGTTACGCTTTTATCCGCAGCCTGGAGGAGCGCCTGGCCAGGGACAGCGTCACCCCCCTCAGCCTACTGCTGGTGGACATCGACAACTTCAAGCGGATCAACGACAGCCTCGGCCACCAGACCGGCGACAAGCTGCTCATGTGCCTGGCCCTGCGCCTGCGCAACAGCCTGCGTCCGGGCGGCACCCTGGCGCGCTTTGCCAGCAACGAATTCGCCGTACTGCTCGACAACACCGACCTCGCCGCCGGCCAACTGATCGCCGACCAGGTGCTGCGCACCCTGGACAAGCCGCTGTTCGTCGACAACCAGCTGATCAGCATCACCGGCTCGGTCGGCCTGGCCTGTTCGCCCCAGCACAGCCCCGAGCCGCAGACCCTGATGAAACATGCCGGCCTGGCCCTGCACAAGGCCAAGGCCAACGGCAAGCACCAGGTGCAGGTCTTCACCGAGGCGCTCACGGCCGAGGCCAGCTACAAACTGTTCGTCGAGAACAACCTGCGGCGGGCCCTGACCCAGAACGAGCTGGAGGTGTTCTACCAGCCCAAGCTATGCCTGAAGAGCGGTCGGCTATTGGGCACTGAAGCCCTGCTGCGCTGGCACCATCCGGAAAAAGGCATGATCCGCCCGGACCAGTTCATCGGCGTCGCCGAAGAGACCGGCCTGATCATTCCCATCGGCAAATGGGTGGCGCGCCAGGCCTGCCAGATGAACAAGCAACTGCAAGCCGTCGGTCTCGGCGCCCTGCAGGTGGCGATCAACCTGTCGCCCAAACAGTTCTCCGACCCCGACCTGGTGGGGTCCATCGCCGCCATTCTGCATGAGGAACAACTGCCCGCCGGGCTGCTCGAACTGGAGCTCACCGAGAGCCTGCTGCTGGAGGCCACCGAGGACACCCGTCACCAGCTCAGCCGCCTGAAGAGCCTGGGTCTGAGCCTGGCCATGGACGACTTTGGCACCGGTTATTCGTCCCTCAGCTACCTGAAAAAATTTCCCATCGACGTGATCAAGATCGACCGCAGCTTCATCAAGGACATCCCGGACAACCAGGACGATATGGAAATCACCTCGGCGGTGATCGCCATGGCCCACAAGCTCAAGCTCAAGGTGGTGGCCGAAGGCATCGAGACCCCCGCGCAGCTGGCTTTCCTGCGCCGCCAGCACTGCGACGTGGGCCAGGGCTACCTGTTCGACCAGCCCATCGCCGGTTGCGAACTACTCACGCGCCTGCTGCGCTACCCTCGCCACAGGCCCGCCTGAATCCGCTGTAACGTCGCGCGCATCTGTAACGTCGCGCCATTCAGGGGGTCTAGAACAACAGGCTCATTCACCACTCAAGGAAATCACCCATGGTCCTGCGCTCGCACATACTCGTGAACAAACTAGACCTGCCGAGCGCCGAGCAGGCGCTGCCCGGCCGCGAAACCCCCATGCCGGTCCCGGCCGCCCATTTCGTCAACGGCCACCCGCTGCAGCCGCCCTTCCCGGCGGGTCTCGAGCAGGCGCTGTTCGCCCTGGGCTGTTTCTGGGGCGCGGAACGGCGCTTCTGGCAACAGCCAGGGGTCTGGACCACGGCGGTGGGTTATGCCGGCGGCCTGACGCCCAACCCCAGCTACGAGGAGGCCTGCTCAGGGTTGACCGGGCACACCGAAGCCGTGCTGGTGGTGTTCGACCCCAAGCAGATCAGCTACGACGCGCTGCTCAAGCTGTTCTGGGAATCCCACAACCCGACCCAGGGCATGCGCCAGGGCAACGACCAGGGCAGCCAGTATCGCTCGGCCCTTTATTGCACCTCGGCCGAACAATTGGCGGCCGCCCGGGCCAGCGCCGCGCAGTTCCAGGTAGAACTGGACAAGGCCGGCTTCGGCCCTATCACCACGGAAATCGCCGAAGCCCCGGCCTTTTACTATGCAGAGGCCTACCATCAGCAGTACCTGGCCAAGAATCCCGGCGGCTACTGCGGCCTGGGCGGCACCGGAGTCTGCCTGCCGGCGTGACGCGCTTGGTTGGAGAGTCGGATCTATCGGTCCGGGCCAGCAGGCCATGGCCCATGGCTCCACCGCCACGGCCTGCGGTGGTGCCGATCAGCGCTTGGCGATGATCCAGACCGCATGAATGATGCCGGGGATATAGCCGAGCAGGGTCAACAGCACATTCAGCCAGAAAACACCGGCAAAACCGACCTGTAGAAAGACGCCCAAGGGCGGCAGCAGAATGGCGATCAGAATACGGATCAGGTCCATGGAACGCTCCATTGGCCTTGGCAAGGCCTCAGTTGCCGATCCAGCCTCGGCCGACAGCCATTGGCTGCCGTCGGCGCGAGCGACATCGAGTTGAGGTGAGGAGGCGGCTTAGCCGCTGCCACGCGCTCCGCTACGACGGGAGCCCGGGCTTAGGGTCATCAGCGATTAGAGGGCAATACATCTCGCTTGATCGGCGCGATATGGATCGGCAACTGACCGGCCGGCTCGCTGCTCTTGGGCGCGACCTGGGAAGGGGTGACCTGGCGAAAGCTGGCCAGCTGCGCCTGGGTCTGAGAGCCGGGCATTATCAGGGCCGGCTGTTGAGTGCGCTCGGCCAGTTGCCCGCTCTTAAGGTCATCCTGGTGGTACATACGGACCCCCACCAGCACCGCAACAGTGACCGAGGCGGCGACCGCCAGCCGGCCGATGCCGCGCCAGCGTCCGACCTGGGCGACCTTGGCTGCGAGAGGCGGGGCCTGATTGCCGATCGGCTCATCGGCCAGTGCGGCGGATACCGCCGTGGCGATGTCCAGACGAGGGTCGGACAGCTCCTTGTGCAGCACCGCACGAACCAGCTGGTAGCGGGACCAGGTGGCGCGCACCCGCTCGTCATCGAGGGCTCCCAGCACCCGACGCAACTCCAACTCGTTCGCTTCGTTGTCCATGATGGCGGACAGGGACTCATTCAAGGCTTCATGACTCATAACATTCACTCTCTCTGTTATCGCCATCGAGTCAGGCTTGCAACAAGGGTTGCAGCGCCGTATCGATGGCCTCGCGCGCCCTGAAGATGCGGGAGCGCACAGTGCCTACCGGACACTGCATCACGCTCGCAATGTCTTCATAGCTGAGACCATCGAACTCACGCAAAGTTATCGCCGTGCGCAAATCATCGGGCAACCGCTGGATACTTTTGTGCACCGAGGCCTCGATTTCGTCCCGCAGGATCAGACCTTCGGGGGACTCCATGCTCTTGAGGCCATTGTCGCCCTCATAGAACTGCGCATCGTCCGAATTCACATCGGAGTCCGGCGGACGACGGCCACGGGACACCAGGTGATTCTTCGCCGTGTTGATGGCGATCCGGTAGAGCCAGGTATAAAACGCACTTTCACCGCGAAAATTGGCGAGCGCCCGATAGGCCTTGATAAAGGTCTCCTGAGCGACATCCTGAGCCTCATGGTGATCGTGTACGAAACGCACGACCAGCCCGAAAATCTTGTGCTGGTATTTCATCACCAAAAGATCGAATGCACGCTTGTCGCCGAGTTGAACTCGTTCGACCAGTTGCTGATCGCCTTCCTGGTTTAGCATTTACGCTCCTTTCGACTCATCACCCTTGATCGGCGAAAGGTGATCGAGGGACCCGTCGATTGATCGCAACGGACAGGATTCAGAGTCAAAAGCGGTCAGACAGTTCAGCCTAAAGCGCGCCCAGGCCCGCGCCTAAGCCGCGCCCCCGGGCTGACGAAACCCGGCGAAGCACCGAGCGGCCGCGGTATTCGTCAGGCGAGCAACAGGCTCGCGCCGCCATCGCCGTGGGCAGTGTTATTGCAGCCCATACTTCGCCTTGAGCGCCGCCACGGCCCGGGGTTCGGCCAGCAGAAAGGCATCGAAACGATGGATCAGCTCGGGGTGCCGGATGCTGGAAAGGTGATAATGGCTGTCGACCAGGCTCAGCAGGCGCGGCTCGACCCGCAAGCCGTCCGGCTGACCGAGTTGCGCCAAATGGTACTGCGCCACTTGCCGCGCCATATTGGCCGCATCGATATAGCCGGACAGCGCCATGCGGATCAGCCCCTCGGGACCCGGGGAGGTTTCGATCTCCACCCGGCCGGCGGCGATCTCAGTCTGGAATTTCCAGGGGGTGAACCCCCGGACGAAACCCAGCTTGCGGAAGCCTTCGCGCGGCTGGCCCAGCCGGCTCGGCAATACCAGCATCGCATCCTGGAACACCAGCAACGGCTGCGAGTAGAC
>DATDTH010000698.1:0-3196 GCA_035290985.1 Pseudomonas sp.
CTCCTTGGCCAGCAAGGCGTCCAGTTCCTCGGGGATCTGGCTGGTATAGCCACGCTTGAGCACCACGGCGATGGACAGCTCTTCACCCAGGCGTGCCTTGGCATAGACGCGGCCGAATTGGGCGGCGTTGTCGGCCTGGACCAGCTCACCGGCCTGGTCGGTGTAGGTGATCACCTCTTCCAGTAGTCGGTGTTTTTCCGCCTGCTCGGGCACCAGGAACATGGCGTAGACGACCTGGGCGAACATCGCCGGTATTTGTCCGCCGACACCCAGTTCCAGGCCCTGGCGTTTGGCCTGGGCGAAATCGCCGCGGAACACCAGGCGCCAGACGTCCTGCAATTGGCTCGCGTAGCGCTCGGCTTCCTCGGGTTTGCCGCTGTAGCCGCTCTGACCGCTGGCGGCGCCGACGGTCAACTCCAGGGCCTTGGGGTTGCGAGTGGCCATCTCGACCACCCACTCGGCATCGGGGAAGGGGTAATTCGCGCCGAAGCCACGGGTCAGTTGCGGCCAGGCCTGGCGCAGCTTGTCGCCGGAATAGTCGAAGCTGCTCTGGTCGTGGGGGAAGGGGGTCCAGTTATCGTCCGCCCCAGCCGTCAGGCTGAAGACGGCCAACAAGGCAAGCAGGTGACGGCGCATTTCGATGACCTTTTATTGTTATGGGGGCATCCGATCATAGGCCCTTGGCGTGGCGGGCCAACCTATCCAAGGGTGTGTCGATGTCGGGCCTTTCGAGCGGGGCGATTCGTTACCCTGCAGCTGCCGGCCAGGCTCAGGGCGTCAGGTCCTTGTGCTGGAATTGCCGGCGGTACTGGTTGGGCGAGAGCTCGGTGTGCTGGCGGAACAGGCGGGCGAAGAAGCTGGCGTCGTCATAGCCCACCTCGTAGCTGATGGTCTTGATGCTCTTGCGCGTGGCGCTGAGCAGGCCCTTGGCCGTGTCGATGCGCAGGCGCTGCAGGTAGTGCAGGGGCTTGTCGCCGGTGGCGACCTGGAAGCGCCGCATGAAGTTGCGGATGCTCATGCCGTGGGCGCGGGCCACGTCCTCGAAGCGGAACTTGTCGGCGAAGTGCTCTTCCAGCCATTGTTGGATCTGCAGGATATTCAGGTCCTGGTGCAGCTTCTGGCCGCCGAAGCCGATGCGCCCCGGCGTGTAATTGCGCTGCACCTCGTAGAGGATGTCGCGGGCTACGGCCTGGGCCACGCTGGCGCCGCAGAAACGTTCGATCAGGTAGATATAGAGGTCACAGGCCGAGGTGACGCCGCCGGCACAGTAAAGGTTGTCGGCGTCCGACAGGTGTTTTTCCTGGTTGAGCAGTACCTTGGGGAAGCGCTCGGTGAATTCGCGAAAGAAACGCCAGTAGGTGGTCGCCTCCTTGCCATCGAGCAACCCGGCCTGGGCCATCCAGAACACCCCGGTGGCTTCGCCGCAGAGCACGCTGCCGGCGGCGTGGCAGCGGCGCAGCCAGGGTAGCACCTGGGGGTGATGGGCGCAGAGCGCGTCGAAATCGTCCCAGAAGGCCGGCAATATGATCACGTCGGCGTCGCTCAGGCCACCGTCCACCGGAATCGACACGCCGCTGAAGGTGCGCACCGAGTGCCCATCGGGGCTGACCAGAAGGATCTCCAGGGCCGGGGTCAGGCCCAGGCCGAGCTGTTTGCCATAACGCAGGCTGGCCATATGGAAAAAATCCTTGGCCTGCATCAGGGTCGAGGCGAATACGCCTTCGGTGGCCAGGATGCAGATGCGTTTCAGGGGTGCCGATGCTTGAGTCACCATGGGTCGTGGTTCTTATTAGGGGGAAGCGGCCAGTGAGTGGCTGGATCGTCTTATTTATTGGCGCATGTGTCCAGTGCGTTCGGGTCCTCGACTGACTACAGTCCTGGGCTGCGCATTTCGCTTGTTCTCGCTTCCTTTCGCTTCCTTTCGTTTCTCCAGGTGTATTCATGATCCCCAGAACCCTGTTCAGCTCCGAGCACGACCTCTTTCGCAGCAGCGTGCGCAAATTCCTCGAGCAGGAGGCCGTGCCCTTCCATGCCCAGTGGGAGAAGGACGGGCATATCGACCGCAGGCTGTGGAACAAGGCGGGGGACGCCGGCATGCTCTGTTCCCATGTTCCGGAGGAGTACGGCGGCATGGGTGCCGACTTCCTGTTCAGTACCGTGGTGATCGAGGAAATCGGCCGGCTGGGGCTCACCGGCATCGGTTTTTCCCTGCATTCGGACATAGTCGCGCCCTATATCCTGCATTACGGCAGCGAGGCCCTTAAGCACAAGTACCTGCCCAGGCTGGTCTCGGGCGAGCTGGTGACCGCCATCGCCATGACCGAGCCGGGTGCCGGCTCCGACCTGCAGGGGGTGAAAACCACGGCGGTGCTGGACGGTGATCATTATGTGATCAACGGTTCCAAGACCTTTATCACCAACGGCTTTCTCGCCGACCTGGTGGTGGTCGTGGCCAAGACTGACCCCAAGGCGGGCGCCAAAGGCACCAGCCTGTTCCTGGTGGAAGCCGGCACGCCGGGCTTCGCCAAGGGCAAACGCCTGGAAAAGGTCGGGATGAAGGCCCAGGACACCTCCGAGCTGTTTTTCCAGGACGTGCGCGTGCCCAAGGAGAACCTGCTGGGCCAGGCCGGCATGGGCTTCGCCTACCTGATGCAGGAATTGCCCCAGGAGCGCCTGACCGTCGGCGTCGGTGCCATGGCCTCGGCCGAGGCGGCGCTGCGCTGGACCCTGGAGTACACCCGTGAACGCAAGGCCTTCGGCAAGGCCGTTGGTGACTTCCAGAACACCCGCTTCAAGCTGGCCGAGATTGCCACCGAGGTACAGATCGGCCGGGTGTTCGTCGACCGCTGCCTGGAACAACACCTGAAGGGTGAGCTGGATGTGCCGACCGCGGCGATGCTCAAGTACTGGACCACCGACCTGCAGTGCAAGGTGCTGGACGAGTGTGTGCAACTGCACGGCGGTTACGGCTACATGTGGGAATACCCCGTGGCGCGGGCCTGGGCCGACTCGCGGGTGCAGCGCATCTACGCCGGGACCAACGAGATCATGAAGGAGATCATCGCCCGCTCGCTGTAGTCCGGATAAGTCTCGGCGCAATCCGGGGCTGCGGGTTTCGCCGAAGCGCTGCGGTGCGCTGAGCGCACCCTACGGGACCGCGTTCTGCCCCATAAGCCGGTATTGGCCGTACCTGGCC
>DATDTH010000699.1:0-2211 GCA_035290985.1 Pseudomonas sp.
CCTGCCAGTCCGAATCGGCGACTATGCCACCGCCGCCCCAGCAACTGATCTGTCCGTCCTTGACCAGCAGGCTGCGGATGGCGATGGAGCTGTCCATCACCAAGGTGAAGATCCTGCTCGAGACCCTGGAGCAGTTCTGTGCTTGAGCCTTTCGCAGGTCGCTCGGCTTAGCTGGAGCCTCATCAGGCCCCGTGGCGCTCGCTGACGTGCTGCAGCGCCCGGATACCACTGCGGGCATTGGCCTGGGCCGCCAACTGACGTTCCTCCTCGCTGGCGAACTCACGATCCCAGGCCAGGACCTTCGGCGTCATCAGCCGGTGCCATAAGGGCGGGAGCATGGCGACCATGATGGTCGTCAGGTAACCGCTGATCATCATGGGGGCATCCGGGAAGGGCTTGAGGTCCTGGTAAGGCACTTCACCCTGGGCATGGTGGTGCGAATGACGGGTCAGGTTGAACATGGTCCAGGAACTGATGCGCTTGTTGGTGTTCCAGGAGTGGCGCGGCTGCACCGGTGTCTGCGGGTTGCGCACCATGCCGTAGTGCTCCATGTAATTGACGATTTCCAGCAGCGACTTGCCCCAGAGCGCGCAGGCGATAAAGAACAACGCCGCTTGCCAGCCACCGATGGCCCAGGCCGCGACGACCAGCAGCCCGCTCATCAGATGGCCGCGCAACACCGCATTGTGCCAGCCGAACAGACTCTGGCCCTTGCGTGCCAGGCGCTTCTTCTCGATCTGCCAGGCACTGCTGTTGCCCTTGAGGGTCGAGGCGAGAATGTGGAAGTAGACATTGCGCCCGCGCGGTGCGGTGGCCGGGTCCTCGGTGGTGGAGACGTAGCGGTGATGACCATAGACGTGCTCGATGGCGAACACGGTGTCGAAGCTGAAGGCCAACAACCAGCGACCGATCAGCATGGAGATCGGGTCCCAGGTACGGTGAGTCAGTTCGTGGGCGGTGATGGTGCCAATCATGCCGATCATCAGCCCGGTAAGTATCACAGTCGAAACATGGTGAACGAAGCCAGTGGCTTCACGGGCCGCGATCAGGTCGTAGCCGCTCAGTGCCGTGAGCCGGGCGCCAAAGCCGAGGGCATCACCCGGACTGACACTCCAGACGGCCGCGAATACGATCAGCGCCAGCAACGGCAAGGCCATCCAGAGTTGCACCGTGAGAATACCGGGGTACTTGAACTGCGGCGTCGAGCGGTCATCGCCACAGAGGGCGTCACCCAGTAGATAGATCGCCAGGACCAGGACCAGGCCGCCCGTGATGATGGCGCCGCCGGTCAGAATGGTCATAACGGCCAGCAGTCCGATGGCGTGGAATAGAAAGTACTTGAGGTAGTGCAGCATGCTCATGGGCGTCTCTCTTATTAGGGGGTAAAGGGGTGGAATGCAGCCGCTTCAGGCAGAAGCGGCCTGAGTGGTGAAACGATCCGCGTGGATATGCTCAGGGGCCACGCCGTGCTCGCGCAGCACTGCCACTGCGCTGTCGATCATCCCGGGCGGGCCGCACAGGTAGGCGTGAGTGCCGGGTTCCAGCAGGCTGGCGATCCGCTCGGTGACCAGGCCGCACTCCCCCGACCAGCCCGCGTCGGGCGTTACGGCCGAAAGCACCGGCACGGAACGGAATTGGCCGCGCCACTGCGCGGCGATCGCCCTGATCTCGTCGAGGGCATAAAGATCCCGCTCTTCCCGGGCCCCGAACAACAGGGTGGCGGAGCGGGAAACACCACTGGCCACGACCTCCTGCAGCACGGCCAACAGCGGCGCCAGACCACTGCCGCCGGCGACCAGCAACAGGGGGGCCTCGGCCGGGCGCAGCCAGAAGTCCCCCAGGGGGCCTTCGATGCTCATGCGTTGCCCGATCAGACCATCATCGTTGATCGCTGAGGAAAACCTGCCCTCCGGCACCTTGCGGACAAAGAAGCTGACCTTGGCATCGGGCTGCACGCGCGATGCAAAGGAATAGCTGCGGCTGAGGCCGGGCAACGACTCGAGGCTGATGTTGGCGAACTGTCCGGACTTATAGGCCAGGCTCTGCTCCAGCTGCACCGTCAGGCGGGTGATGTCGTGCGTCAGTTTTTCCTGGGCGAGGATGCGGCCACTGACCCGGCGCGGCGCCTGCGCCCCAGCCAACTCGACCGCAATACGGATGTCGGTTTGCGGCACGCTCTGGCAGGCGAGGATATAGCCCTGATCCAGCTCG
>DATDTH010000700.1:0-3244 GCA_035290985.1 Pseudomonas sp.
CCGCCGGCAACACCGCTCGACCTGGGCCCGCAGCGCTGGCCCCAGGCGGTCTTCGAAGCCCAGGCCGCCCGCACGCCGCAGGCCCCGGCCCTGGTTGGCGCGAATGCGGCCTTGACCTATGCCCAGCTCAATACCCGGGCGAATCGACTGGCCCATCGCCTGATCGACCTGGGCGTCAGGCCCGACGACCGCGTGGGGCTGTGCGCCCAGCGCAGCGCGGAGATGGTGATCGGCCTGCTCGGCATCCTCAAGGCCGGGGCGGCCTACGTGCCCCTCGACCCCGCGTACCCCGCGGAACGCTTGGCCCATATGCTCGCGGACGCGGCCCCACGGGCCCTGGTGCGCCAGGCGGGACTCGCCGACCTGGCGGTTCCAGACGGACTCGCGACCCTGGAGATAGACGCGCAGGACGGGCCTTCGCACAACCCCGAGGTGAGCGGCTTGCAGGCCAACCACCTGGCCTACGTCATCTACACCTCAGGCTCCACCGGCCTGCCCAAGGGGGTGATGGTCGAGCACCGCGGGCTGCGCAACCTGCTCGACTGGTACCTCGAAGACCTCGCCTTCACGGCCGGGGATGCGGTGTTGCTGGCCTCCTCCTACAACTTCGACCTGACCCAGAAAAATATCCTGGCGCCGCTGATGGCCGGCGGCGTCCTGCACCTGGCCCCGGAACCCTTCGACCCCGCCGCCATAGTCGAGCAGATCGCTCAGGCCGGCATCACCCACCTCAACCTGTCGCCCAGCGCCTTCCACGCCCTGGTCGAGGCGGATAGCCGCCATGCCCTCGCCGGCCTGAAACGCGTCGTGCTGGGGGGCGAGCCGATTCCGCTGGCGATGCTCGAGAAACTGGGACAACCCCGCCCTCGGCTGATCAACAGCTACGGACCTACGGAGTGCAGCGATGTGGTGGCCTGGCACGCCGCCAGCGACGACCTGACGCCGTACCGCGACAAATCGATACCGATCGGCAAGCCGATCCGCAACATGCAGTTGCATGTCTTGGACAGCCATGGGCAACTGGTGCCGGTGGGCGTTCACGGCGAAATCCATATCGGTGGCGTGGGCGTGGCCCGCGGCTACTTGAACCACCCCGAATTGAACGCCGAGCGTTTTATCGCCGATCCCTTTAGCGACGCCCCCCAGGCCCGCCTGTACAAGACCGGCGACCTGGGCCGCTGGTTGCCCGATGGCAACCTGGAGTATCTGGGCCGCAACGACGACCAGGTGAAGATTCGCGGCTTGCGCATCGAACTGGGTGAAATCGAAGCGCTGCTCGCCGCCTGCCCCGGGGTGCGCGAAGCGGTGGTGATCGCCCGCGAAGACGACGAGGCCAGCGGCAAACGCCTGGTCGCCTACCTCTGCGGCAAACCGGCGTCGGCCGAACAACTGCGCGCCGAGCTGCTCAAGCGCTTGCCCGACTACATGGTGCCCAGCGCCTTCGTCCAACTCGACGCCTTGCCCCTGACCCCCAACGGCAAGCTGGACCGCCGGGCACTGCCCGCGCCCAGCCTGGACGCCTTCGCCAGCCGTGCCTACGAGGCGCCACAGGGCGAGATCGAACTGACCCTCGCCGGCATCTGGCAGGATCTGCTCGGGCTCGAACAGGTGGGGCGCCACGACCGCTTCTTCGAACTCGGCGGCCATTCCCTGCTGGCCGTAAGCCTGATCGAACGGCTGCGCCAGCACGGCCTCGCGGCCGACGTGCGCAGCGTCTTCAGCGCACCCAGCCTGCGCGAGATGGCCCTGGCCCTGGGCCGCGACACACGGGAACTGTTCCAGGCACCGGCCAATCCCATCACGCCCGGCTGCCAGGCCCTCAGCCCCGACCTGCTGCCCCTGGTCGAACTGAGCCAGGCGCAGATCGATCGCATAGTCGCCGCGGTGCCCGGCGGCGCGGCCAATATCCAGGACATCTACCCCCTCGCGCCCCTGCAGCAGGGCATTCTCTACCACCACCTGCTCGGTCATGAAGGCGACACCTACCTGGTGCATTCGCTGGTCGAGTTCGACCAGCGCGACCGTCTCGATGCCTTCGTCGCGGCCCTGCAGACCGTGATCGACCGCCACGACATCCTGCGCACCGCCGTGCACTGGGACGGTCTGCCCCAGGCCGTGCAGGTCGTGCAGCGCCAGGCCCGCCTGCCGGTGCACAGCCTCACGCTCGATGCCGGGGAGGACGCCCTCGTCCAGCTGCAACGGCTGAGCGATCCGCGCCAGCTGCGCCTCGACCTGAGCCAGGCGCCGCTGCTGCGCGCCTATAGCGCGCCCGACCCGCACTCGGGTCGCTGGCTGCTGGCCTTGCTCAACCACCATATGGTCAGCGATCACGTCACGCTCGAGATCGTCCTCGAGGAAATCCAGGCGATCCTGCACGGCCAGGGCGACAGCCTGCCGGCACCACTGCCCTATCGCGACTTTATCGCCCAGACCCTGGCCACTTCGCCCCAGGCGCACGAGGCCTATTTCCGCCGCCGCCTGGCCGATGTCGATGCGCCCACCGCGCCCTTCGACCTGCTCGACGTGCAAGGCGACGGCAGCGCTATCGAGGAAGCCAGCCTGCAACTCGAAGAGGGGTTGGCGCTAGGGATCCGCGCCCAGGCACGGGCGCAGGGAGTCACCCCCGCCATACTCTTCCATATCGCCTGGGCGCAAGTGCTGGCCCGCTGCACCGGCCGCGAGGATGTGGTGTTCGGCACCGTGGTCTCCGGCCGACTGCAAGGCTCGGCGGGCGCCGAACGGGCGCTGGGGGTATTTATCAACACCCTGCCCGTGCGCGTGCACCTGGACCAACAGGGCGCCCAGGCGCTGGTCGCCGAGACCCATCGCGACCTGAGCGAATTGCTCGCCCATGAACAGGCGCCACTGGCGCTCGCCCAGCGCTGCAGTGGCGTGAGCGCCTCGCTGCCGCTGTTCACCACCCTGCTCAACTATCGCCACCAGACCGAAGGCGCCCAGGCCGTGCCGCAATGGCCCGGCGCGAAGATCCTGACCAGCGAGGAACGCACCAACTACCCGCTCACCTTGTCGGTCAACGACTACGGCACGGCCCTGGGCCTGACCGTGCAAAGCGTGCCAGCCGTCAGCCCCGCGCGCATCTGCGCCCTGATGCAACGGGCCCTCGAACAACTCACCCAGGCGCTGGTCCACACCCCCGACATCCGGCTCAACCAGCTGGACGTGCTGCCGCCCGAGGAACGCGAGCGGCTGCTGGTCACCTGGAACCAGACGCAGGCGGCTTACC
>DATDTH010000701.1:0-5971 GCA_035290985.1 Pseudomonas sp.
TGTCCATTGCCCCGGAACAACATCCCTTCGACCTCGCCATTGCGCTGCAGCCCTTGGAAGACGGCGCCTTCAGCGGCCAGATCTCGAAGGCCTACGCGAATATGGTGGGGCCCTTTGGCGGGGCGATCGCGGCGACCCTGCTCAATGCGGTGCTGTCGCACCCCGAGCGGCAGGGCGATCCGGTCGCCATGACGGTGAACTTCACGGCGCCGATCAGTGAGCTCGGGTTCGAGGTGCAGGCCAAGGTCTGCCGCACTAGCCGCTCCACCCAGCATTGGACCCTCGAGTTGTCGCAGTTGGGCAAAATCGCGACCACGGCGACTGTCATGTTGGCGCTGCGCCAGGACAGTTGGGCGGCCACCGAACTCCCCATGCCCGTGGTGCCGGGCGCCAGCGAAGTCGAGCCCCTGGCCACCGCGGGCTATCCCGCCTGGGTGAAGAACTATGACCTGCGCGTCATCAAGGGTGGTCTCGTGCCGAGCAGTGGCGGTCAGGAGGCGGCCGACTCGACCACGCAACTCTGGGTGCGGGACAAGCCCGAGCGGCCCTTGGATTTCCTCTCGTTGATGGCGCTCAGTGATTGTTTCTTTCCGCGGGTCTTTGTTCGCCGCCAGCAAATGATGCCAGCCGGTACCGTCTCCATGACCACCTACTTCCATGCCGATGCAGAAACCCTGGCCCGCGAGGGGCAGGGCGCAATACTGGGCGTCGCCCGCGGGCTCAAGTACTTCCGCGGTTACTTCGACCAGGGCGCGGAACTCTGGAGCGCCAGCGGCGAGCTCTTGGCCACCAGCCAGCAACTGGTGTATTTCAAGGGCTGAGGGCGAGCGTTGCGGTGCCTTGCCATAGCGGGCTTCGACGTGAGGGCCAGCGCTGCTGGGTGGCCGCGGAGCAACGCGCCGAGGCCAGTCTTCGCGGCACGCAAGGCGGAGTCGAGATGGGCGTGGAGCCGTCCGATCGTGCCCACGCTTTGCGTCATGTCAGCAGCAAAGCCCGGTTGCGTTGAGCTTGCTCAGATTGCATATAAAGACCAAAATAAAGCCCTTAATTGAGGGCTTAAGTATGCAGAATGTTTTAGCCGACATAGCGGTCAGCGTTTCCGAACTGAAGAAAAATCCATCGGGGGTCATGGCTGGCGCAGGGGGGATGCCAGTCGCTGTGCTCAACCACAATCGTGTCATGGGCTACATGGTGCCGGCAGAGCTTTACGAGCAGATGATGGAGCGTCTGGATGACCTGGAGCTGGTCGAGATAGCCAAAGCTCGCTCCGGTGAGAAGGCCATCCCGGTGAGTCTGGATGACCTATAAGCTTGAGTTTCTCCCATCCGCATTCAAAGAGTGGGAGAGGCTTGGGCATACAGTGCGCGAGCAAATCAAGAAGACGCTCAGGGAGCGTCTGCAAGCGCCGAAGGTGCAGGCTGATGCTCTGCGGGACATGCCTGGTCACTACAAGATTAAACTGCGCGCATCAGGTTATCGCCTGGTCTATCGGGTCGAGGACGAGCGTGTGGTTGTAGTGGTGGTTTCCGTGGGCAAGCGCGAGCGTGGAGCAGCGTACCAGTCAGCCAAGAAACGTTAGCGTTCTTTAACGATGCTGAGGGTGCAGGAACGATGCTGAGGGTGCAGGCGGGGTAAACGCAGCCAGCCGCCCTGACCCTGCAGGTGGCCGACTGTTCCTGAGCATGACCCGGGTGGTGCCATCGATCAGGGCCAGGGGGTTGCCATCCCGCAAGAAGCCCTGCCAGGCGGCACGGAAGATCTCCTCGGCGGAGAGCTCCGGTTCGAGCAGCTGCAGGGCGTTGGTAATGGCATAAAAGCCGCAGGCGCCATCCAGTGCGCCCTGTTGATGTCCTCGCCTACGCCGCCGCATCTGCGTCTCCTCGCCACGGGCACACCGCCACAGGAGCGGCGGGCCGGAAATCACTCAGGGTCTTGCACCTTGTTGAATTTTGCCCGGTTGATGTCCCAGGGCAGGGCGGGTTGCGAGCGGACTTTCTTGTATTTGCCCTTCCAGAAGACGTAGGTGAGGAGCTGGTCGAAGTGGCGATTGCCCCCCGATCGGGAAAAGGTGATCAGGAAGAAAATCAGCGGCTTATTGGCCTGTGCCCACTTGGCGCTGGCTTTGCCGAGGGTGCTGTCGAGGTTGCTCGGCGTGCTGTAGGAAATGAAGGTGGAAAACTCGGTGTCGTCGTTCTTCACCAGCAGCTTGTCCAGTTCTTGAACCTTGTCCTTGTGCGCTTCTATCCATTCCCATTCGACGTTGGAGAGGGTCTTTCCATCCTGGTATTTCAGGACCGCATCCGTGCGGCCGCCTTGCTCGAAGTAGGCGCGGGCGCCCAGCAAGGTTGCGCACTGGCGCACGACCAGCCCGAGGTGAATGGTCCAGTTGGCGCGATTGATGTACTCGCCTTCATAGACCGGGAAGTCGCGGTACCAAAAGCAGTTGAACAGGGTGATGAAGTCGCGTTCTATGCGTCTCATTTCAAGCTCTGTGAGTGTTTGGGTGGGCGTGTTGTTCGAGCGCTAACTGCAAGCGCCGGACTATTTCGTCTCTCAGCTCTTGCGGTTCGTGCACCTGGATCGAGCCCGCATGGGACAGCAGCCACCACTTCAGCTCCCAGCTGTCGTTCAGCGTGGCGGTCAGGGTGGCGCCGTCTTGCGTGGGGATCAGCTGCATGTCGGCGGCGATTGGCGTTTCGCGGATCAGCCGTGCCAGGCCTTCGCTGACCCAGGCCCGCAGCCGGATCCTGGTCTGGGTGCCGAACTGCATGGCGCCGTCGGCGATGTAGCGCTGCAGCTCGAAGCCTTCGGGCCCGTTGCACGGGCTGTCGAGCAGGCCGGCCTCCTCGAAGCGGTGCAACACGAACTGGCGAATGTCGGCGAAGGGCTCGGCCGTGGCGATCAGGTAGCTGGTGTGGCCGCGCTGCACCAAGCCCAGGGGGTTGAGGGTCAGGCTGTGGGTCTGGTTCTTGTGGGCCGCGTAGTAACGGCAGTCGAGCTGACGGTCCTTGAGCAGGGCCTGCTGCACGGTCTCCAGCAGTTCGGCCTCGATTGCCGGCGCCTGCAGGCTCAGTTCGGGCTGGACACTGGCGACCTTGTCCAGCCAGCGGGCCGAGGGATTTTCCTCGCTCATGGCGTCCAGCTTTTGCCGGGCCAGGTTGAAGCGCGGCTCCAGGGTTTTCAGCATAAAGGTGGGGATCAGCGGCCGGAGGCTGCCCTCGACCAGGCGCAGGGTGAGCGCCTCGCCCAGGCTGATGCCCGGTAGCTCGGCGCTCTTGCCTGGCGTCCAGTGCCAGCCGAAGGGCGTGCCCTTGTCGTTGCACTGCAGCGGGAACAACCGGGACAGCTCTACCAGGTCGCGCTCGACGGTGCGTTTGCTGGTGCAGTAGCCGGCGTCGCTCAGTAGCTTTTGCAGCTCGGCCGCGGTGGTTCCCGGGGCTTTGGCGGGGAGCAGCTTGAGCAGTTCCCATTGGCGGGTCAGGGTGCTGCGGGTCGAGGCGGCGGGCAAAGCGGACATCCAAGTCGGGCCGTTGATAGACGGAGAGTGACCGAATTGACCGGCATATGGCAACTGGCCATGGCTCGTCATGACCGCTTCGCGTCGTGGCATTCCCCGAGCCGCGGTCAATGAATGAAGCCTATGGGCCGGGACTGGCCGACCGACTTCAGGGCGCTTTCGGCGAGCAGCGCGTCGATCAGCTGATCGGCGTCGGCGAAGGGGCTGAAGCGCGCCCGGCGCGCGACCAGGGCGAAGTCGCCCGGTGTCAGGCCGCTTTGGCGCAGCAGGCGCGCCAGGGCCAGGCTGCGCGGTTTTTTCAGCCCCAGTTGCTGGAGGTGGCGATGCAGCAGTTCGAGCAGTTGGTCGGCGCTCAGGTAACCGAAATAGATCTTCAGGTCGAAGCGCCGCAGCGAGGCTTCGTCGAGGTCCTGGATCAGGTTGGTCGAGGCGATGAACAGGCCGCGATAGGCCTCCATCTGGGTCAGCATTTCGTTGACCGCGCTGACTTCCCAGCTGTGCTGAGCCTTGCGGCGGTCCTGCAAAAAGCTGTCGACCTCGTCGAACAACAGCACGGCCCCTTCGTCGCTGGCCTGTGCGAAGGCGCGGGCGAAGTTCTGTTCGGTCATGCCCAGGTAGGGGGCGATCAGGTCGGAGGCGCGCTTGGTCAGCAGAGGCCGGCCCAACTGGCCCGCCAGCCAGTGGCCGAACGCCGTCTTGCCCGTGCCCGGGGGGCCGTAGAAGCACAGCCGTGCCTCGCCGTTGTTGCGCAGGCCCTCCAGTAGGGAGGCCAGGGGCAGGTCGGTATTGCTCAGGCTCGGGTTGTAGAACTCGGGCAACCGCTGCAGGCGATTCTGCGCCAGGCGCTCGAAGCCCTGGGCGCTCAGGGTGGCATCCACCAGGTAGGTCACGGCCTTGTCCAGCGCCGGGCCGCTGTCCGCCTCCAGGCGGTTGGCGACGTTCAGGGCGCGCGTGATGACGGCCGGCATCAGCTGTTCGTGGGCCACCAGTTGCTCGACCAGGGCCTGGCCGAGGCGCTCACCCCCGTTGCGGCGAATGATGCGTTCGCGTTGGGCCTTGGGCGGGATGTCCAGCTTGAGGATAAGGTCGAAGCGGCGGATATAGGCGTTGTCCAGGGCGTCGAGGTCATTGGTCAGCCAGAAACAGGGCAGGGGGTTTTCCTCGAGCATGCGGTTGATCCAGCCTTTCTGCCGGTCGCCGGCGTCCCTGAACAGCGGGTTGCCGCTGGCGAACAGGTCCTCGATCTCGTCCATCACCAGCAGGGTTCGTTGCTGCTCGAGCACGCTCAGGGCCGCGCGCAGTGCGCAGAGTCGGCCCCGGCGATCGATGGGGTCACCGTTGGTGTCGGTGCAGGCGATCTCGAACAGTTCGATGTCCAGTTCCCGGGCCAGCAGGCGGGTGAGCTGGCTTTTGCCGGTGCCGGGTGGCCCGTAGATCAGCACGTTCACCCCCGCGGTGGCCTTGGCCAGGGCCTGGCGCAAGTAGGGCCGGGCTATGCCCAGCGCGGTGTCCAGATGCCCATAATCCTCGGCCGCCAGGGTGGGCGCGGGGGCCTTGCGAAAGGCACTGCTGAACAGACCGATGGCGTGGCCGCGGTGATGCCGCAGGGCAAACAGCAGGTCGTTGTTGCTGCACCTGAGCAGGTTGCTCAGTGGGGAGTGGGGGCCGTGCCGCTGCGTGGCCTCGAGCAGGCCCGAGCGCACCAGGCGACTGTCGCCGGACAGGCGTTCGCGCAGGGCGGCCTGGGGCACTGCCAGCAGGGTGCTGAGGATGCGCAGCAGGCGATTGAAACCCAGGTAGCCCAACAGGCTGAGGCTGTCATCGAGCAGGCCGTCGGTTTGCTGCATGGCGCAGAAACCCAGGAGTTGCTGCTCGATTTCATCCAGGCCGATCAGCTGGGCCAGTTGCGCGAGGTTGGGGCCCAGCTGGTCCGGGTAGGGCGGCGCCGGATGGGCCTTGTCGAAACGCCGGCGTGCTTGTCGCAGTGCCGTTAGGACGCGCGCCTGGAAAGGCGGCCCGCTGTAGGGCCCGTCGACCTCGGCCTCGGTTTCGTCCACCAACTGCTGCAGGCCCAGCTCACGGGCATTTTCCGGTGCGCGGAAACCGTTGTGACCGAGCATCAGCCGATAACCGTCCAGGTCCAGCATCACCGAATAGATCCATTTCAATGCCAGGGCGCAACTGTCGGGGTTGTTAGGCGTCATGGCGCGGGAGGCGGTCTTGGGCATGCTTATTCCTCGATGGGGGCGGGGGCCATGATGGTGCTTGGCTGCGACGACATGCGTCGCGGGCCGCCAGCTTCAGTCGAGGTGCCTGGGGCGAATCAGCTTGCGGGCCTGGGCCAGGCTGACCAGCCAGGCGATCAGTTCGGCGTAGTTGATCGCGTCCTGTTCGAAGATGGCCCTGCGCGCCTGTTCCAGGCTGCCGATCATCGCCTCGATCGCCTCGATCGCC
>DATDTH010000702.1:0-2852 GCA_035290985.1 Pseudomonas sp.
TATGGCCATGCGCTGCGCGAGCCGGTCGGGGCGCTGCACTGGGCGGGCACCGAGACGTCCGGGGTCTGGTGCGGTTACCTGGAAGGCGCGGTGCGCGCCGGGCAACGGGCGGCGGCGGAGGTGGCCGCCCGCTTTGGCTGAGGTTGGCGGCCGGGGCTCAAGGCAGCGGGAAGGGCAGCAGGTGTGGCGCTTCCCGCTCCAGCCGGCTCTGCAGCTGTTCAAGCTGCTCCAGGGCGGCGCGGGCCTCGTCGAGCTCTTCAGCGTAACGTTCGCCGCTTTGCGCGGCCTGTTCGATGCGTTCGCGGATCGCCGGGATCTGCTGCACACCGGCGGTATAGGCCAGAATCTGCTCGCGAGCCTGGCGATCCTCGAATTGCGCATAAAGCCGCGGGTCGGCCAGTTCGGCCGCCGAGGCTTTCACCCGGGGTCGGCCGGGTAACAAGACCGGACTACGCGGGTCGCCTTGGGCGGCCATCAGTTGCATCAGCGCCTGGGCCTCTTCGGCATTCAACCGCGCGACGGGTGCTTGCTCGATCGCGGGCAATGGAGTGATCCGGACCTGTGCCGGTGCTGCAGCCACGGCCGGAGGGCGTAGCTCCGGCAGTGCCGGGGGGGGCGGCAGAGGCGGTATCGCAACCCGTTCAGGTGTTGGCCCGGGTGCAACGAACCAGGCAGCCCCGGCCATCAGGCTCGCCACCGCCAACAAGGCCACGCCCAGCCAGACCTTCACACCCCTTCCACCTTGGCCGCCGCCAACAAGGCTTGCAACCGGGCATCGAACTGGGCGGCCAGTTGCTGGCGGGCCACCGCCTGGTTAACCTCGAAGCGCACGCTCGGATCGCTCAACGGCAACTGCCGGTCCTCGCGGGCGCGCACCCGGACGATCTCGAAGGCCCCGTCGATCAGCATCGGCTGCGACAGGCTGTCGACCTTCTGGATCAGCGCGGCCTTGCGCAGGAAATCCAGTTGCCCGTCGTCGTGACGGATCAGCCCCAGGTCTCCGGGTGGGCTGTGCGCCTTGTCTTCGGCACGGGAATAGCGCGCCACCGCCTCGTCGAAGGCCAGGCCTTGCAGCAGCTCGCCATGGACCCGGTCCGCCGTGGCCTGATCGGCCAGGCGGATATGCGCAGCCTGCACCTGGGCAACATTGCGGTACTGCGCCCGATTGGCCTGGTAGTAGGCCGCCGCGTCGGCGTCCGTGACCTGCCGCGCCAACGCCCGCAGGCTGTCGGTCTCGTGATGGAAATCGTTGTACAGGCCGATCTGGTGCAGGTATTTGTGCCGCACCAGCTTATCGCGCACCAGCAGCCGCACGCCGGCCTGCTCCTCGGCACTGAAGCCTTGCCGGCCCAGCTGATACCACCAGTAGTCGCGTAACACCCGGATCTGAACCTGCTGCGCCAGGTAGTTCAGGTTGCCCTGCTGCAGCTCCACCTGGCCCTGCACCGAGACGCCCTGGTACAGCTCGAGCAGGTTCAGCTGCCTGGCCGGCTGGCCGGGAAACTGCCAACCGAGCAGCACGATCTTGCGCGCCGCGTCTTGCTGGGCCGTGCTCAACCACAGGCTGTTGAGCACCAGGCCCTGGCCGGCGGGCGCCAGGGTCTGGCGCAACATGGCGCTGTCCAGCCCTTGTGGGTCGCGCAGGAAAGGACCGATATCCCGTTGCAGGCGTTCGCCATGGACCCGCTCGATCAGGCTGGCGGCTTCCTCCTCGACCAGGGCCTCCAGGCCCCGACTATTGGCCTCGCTCAGTTCGCCTTCCACCACCCGGGCCAGCAGGCGATTCTCCACCAGGCCCAGGCGCAGCTGGCGGATATCGGTATTGAACTTGACCCGGGTCAGGGCCTGCTGCAACAGGCCGATGCTCTTGCCCGGCAGGCGTTCGCCATCGATGCGCAAATCAGCCGGGGGCACGCCGGCTTGGGCCGTCACCACGGCCAGCAACGTGATCAGCCCGAGTCCCAGACGACGAAAACGGCCCGGCCCGCCGGCCGGGCCGAGGGCGTTACAGCCCACCCTGGTTGTATAAGCTGTTGGCGCCCTTGGTCAGCACCGTGACCGTCAGGGCGATGGACTCCGGAATCAGCGCCTTGGCCAGGCGCAAGCGCGTGGCATTGCTGCTGTCATAGAGCGGCTCGGGGTGTTCGTAGGCCACCTGCGCGGTTTGGGTCAGCAGGTCGCGTACCGGCTGGTTCGCATCGTAGCCACCCACCAGGTTCGCCACCGCCGTCTGGTCGTTCAGCTGTTCGCTGAAATAATGGTCGTCGACCCAGCCTTCCCAGCTGGAATGGCCGTTGGCCGAGGTGATCCAGGTGTGGTGCGGCTGGGCTACATCGCCGGTGGCGTGCAGCGCGTAACCCAGGGTCTGCAGGGACGGCGCGGCCTTGAACTGGTCGAACCAGTACTTGGCCAGGTTGTCGATGGGCTGGAAGGCGGCGGTCTGGAAGTCGCCATAGTGCTCCGACCAGTTGGAGACCGTGCCCTGGCGGTAGTGCGCCTCGGTGCTGTTGAAGTCATCCTTTTTCAGCTCGCGGTTATACAGGTAGACCATGGCGTACCAGTCCACGTCGCCGCTCCAGCTGCCATCGACCTTGTGGTAGCGGTAGTCGTAGCCGCCACGGTCATTGCCGTGGGCATCGCCCTGGCGGCCCATATTGATAAAGTGCCAATAGGAGGTGTAGTTGACGATGGACGCCGCGGCGCCGTACACCGGCGCATGCTCGTAGCCGACCCACCAGCCGCCGAGGCGGGTGTCCTTGAAGTCATCGACATCGTAGGCCGCCTGGCCGAGTATCTCGCCGGCCTGGGCCTGGCTGCCGGCGGCACCGACATAGAACTGATAGGCCCGGCGC
>DATDTH010000703.1:0-3319 GCA_035290985.1 Pseudomonas sp.
CGATTTTTTCCACCAGTGGCACATGCGACACCAGCTGGCGACGAATGATGCCGTCGACGGCACTGAAGTCGTCCGCTACTACGCTATAAAATGCCTGGGGTTGCATCGTTGGTGAGTGCTCCTAAAGGTTGCGCGGCATGCTAGGGGGCGGGGTGGGGGCTGTCAAGGCAAGTGCCTTGGGTGCTTGCGCGGCGTTGGCAGCTTGCGTACAATCGCGGCCCCTGAACTTCCCTGGGCAGCACCTGCCTTACGCAATTGCAAGGGCGTCCTTCCGGCCCCAAGCAGCCATGCCAGCCGACGACTATTCCTATAAAGCGCTGGGTGAGCAGGATTAACGGAGCAAAATTATGTACGCAGTAATTGTTACCGGTGGCAAGCAATACAAAGTCACCGAAGGCGAATACCTCAAGATCGAAAAGCTGGAAATCGCCACTGGCGAAGCCGTCACTTTTGACCGTGTGCTGCTGATTGGCAACGGCGATGACGTGCAAATCGGTGCCCCGGTTGTCGAAGGCGCCAAAGTTGTGGCCGAAGTGATCGCTCAAGGTCGTCACGATAAAGTGACCATCATCAAGTTCCGTCGCCGCAAGCACCACATGAAGCGTCAGGGCCACCGTCAGTGGTTCACCGAGATCAAAATCACCGGTATTCAGGCTTAATTTTTCAGCCTAATTCCCACTACTTGGAGTATTGAACTCATGGCACACAAAAAAGCTGGCGGTAGTACCCGTAACGGTCGCGACTCAGAAGCTAAACGCCTTGGCGTGAAGATGTATGGCGGCCAGGTCATCAAGGCCGGCAACATCATCGTGCGTCAGCGCGGCACCCAGTTCCACGCCGGTTACGGCGTTGGCATGGGCAAGGATCACACCCTGTTCGCGAAAATCGAAGGCGTGATCAAATTCGAAGTGAAGGGCGCGTTTGGCCGTCGCTACGTGAGCGTCATCGCGGCCTGATCGCGGGATTGCTGGAAAAGCCCTGTCTCGCGACGGGGCTTTTTTGTTTCTGTGCTCTTGAGGCTTTTGCAAAACACTAGCGGTCCGGGCACCGTTCGATTTTGCAAAAGTCTTAGGTTTCTTGTGTTATCTAGCCCGTTCTCGTGGCGGGAGGCGTGTCCATGAAATTCGTCGATGAAGTATCGATTTTTGTAAAGGCCGGTGACGGCGGTAACGGTTGCATGAGCTTCCGTCGCGAAAAGTTTATCGAAAACGGCGGGCCCAACGGCGGCGACGGCGGTGACGGCGGCTCCATCTATATGGTGGCCGACGAGAACCTCAATACCCTGGTGGACTACCGTTACACGCGGCGCTTCGATGCCGAGCGCGGCGCCAATGGCGGCAGCACTGATTGCACTGGGCGCAAGGGTGAGGAGTTGGTGCTGCGGGTGCCGGTGGGCACCACTGTCATCGATGCGGCGACCCAGGAGGTCATAGGCGACCTGACCAAGGCGGGTCAGCGCCTGCTGGTGGCTCATGGCGGCTGGCACGGGCTGGGTAACACCCGCTTCAAGTCCAGCACCAACCGTGCGCCGCGCCAGACCACCCTGGGCAAGCCGGGCGATGCCCGCGACCTCAAGCTGGAATTGAAGGTGCTGGCCGATGTCGGCCTGCTCGGTTTGCCGAATGCCGGCAAGAGCACCTTGATCCGCTCGATCTCCGCGGCCAAGCCCAAGGTGGCGGATTACCCCTTCACCACCCTGATCCCGAACCTGGGCGTGGTGAGTGTCGATCGCTACAAGAGCTTCGTGGTGGCCGATATTCCTGGTCTGATCGAGGGGGCCTCCGATGGCGCCGGCCTGGGGATTCGTTTCCTCAAGCACCTGGCGCGCACTCGCTTGCTGCTGCACCTGGTGGATATGGCGCCGCTGGATCTGACCGATCCGGCCGATTCGGCCGAGACCATAGTCAGCGAGCTGACCAAGTTCAGTCCATCCCTGGCTGAGCGCGATCGTTGGTTGGTGCTGAACAAGTGTGACCAGATACTCGAGGAAGAGCATGAGGCGCGGGTCAAGGAAATCACCGAGCGGCTGGAGTGGACCGGGCCTGTCTATGTGATTTCGGCCATTGCCCGCGAAGGTACCGAGCGGCTCTGTCATGACATCATGCGTTACCTCGAGGAGCGCGCCTTGCGCATCGCCGAGGAGCCGCAGTACGCCAAGGCGCTGGCCGAGCTGGATCAGCGCATCGAGGACGAGGCGCGGGCACAGCTGCAGGCCCTGGACGACCAGCGCACCCTGCGCCGCACGGGCGTGAAGGCGGTGGGCGCCCAGGAAGACGACAGCTTCTGGGATGAAGAAGATGACGAGGATGGACCGGAAATCATCTACGTCCGCGATTGAGCCACGACGCCGCCTAACCGCGGCGTTGTGCTGACTGATTCCACGGCTGGCGCCGGGCCGGTGCGCCGCCCTCTGACCAAGGTTGGGTAACGATGCGGGACAAGGTGACAGGCGCGCGGCGCTGGGTGGTGAAGATTGGCAGCGCCTTGCTGACCGCCGATGGGCGCGGCCTGGACCGTGCCGCCATGGCGGTGTGGGTCGAGCAGATGGTGGCGCTGCGCGAGGCGGGCGTCGAGCTGGTGCTGGTGTCCTCCGGGGCGGTGGCGGCCGGCATGAGTCGCCTGGGTTGGGCGGCGCGACCGAGCGCCATCCATGAATTGCAGGCGGCGGCGGCGGTGGGGCAGATGGGGCTGGTCCAGGCCTGGGAGTCGAGCTTTGCCGTGCATGGCCGGCATACGGCGCAGATCCTGCTGACCCACGACGACCTGTCCGACCGCAAGCGCTATCTCAATGCCCGCAGTACCCTGCGCACCCTGGTCGAGTTGGGCGCCATTCCGGTGATCAACGAAAACGATACGGTGGTCACCGACGAGATCCGTTTCGGCGACAACGACACCCTGGCCGCCCTGGTGGCCAACCTGGTGGAGGCCGACCTGCTGGTGATACTCACCGACCGCGACGGCATGTACGACGCTGACCCGCGGCACAACCCCGCCGCGCAATTGATTCATGAGGCGCGGGCCGATGATCCGGCCCTGGATGCGGTGGCGGGCGGCACGGGCGGTGCCCTGGGGCGCGGCGGCATGCAGACCAAGCTGCGCGCGGCGCGCCTGGCGGCGCGTTCCGGGGCTTATACGGTGATAGTCGGGGGTGCCATCGAGCAGGTCCTGGCGCGGCTCAAGGCGGGCGAGCGCCTGGGCACCCTGCTGGCGCCCGAGCGCGGGCTGCTGGCGGCGCGCAAGCAGTGGCTGGCCGGGCATCTGCAGACCCGTGGCACCCTGGTGCTGGATGATGGTGCGGTCAAGGCGCTGGCGACCGGTA
>DATDTH010000704.1:0-3385 GCA_035290985.1 Pseudomonas sp.
GATGCGCAGTTCGGCGGGATTCAGCACCACGTCGCTGACTTCGTCCGCCTCCGGCAACACGGCAACGGTGCAGGCCGAGGTGTGGATGCGGCCCTGGGATTCGGTTTCCGGCACGCGCTGGACGCGGTGGGCACCGGACTCGAACTTCAGCTTGGCGTAGACGTTGTCGCCCTCGACCCGGGCTATCACCTCCTTGTAGCCGCCATGTTCGCCGGGGTTTTCCGAGAGGATCTCGACCCGCCAGCCACGCCGCTCGGCATAGCGCGAGTACATGCGGAACAGGTCGCCGGAGAAGATCGCCGCCTCGTCGCCGCCGGTGCCGGCACGCACTTCGAGGAAGACGTTGCGCCCGTCCTTGGGGTCCTTGGGCAGCAGCATGCGCTGCAGGTCGGCCTCCAGTTCGAGCAGGCGCTCCTTGGCCTCGGCCACCTCGTCGGCGGCCATGGCGCGCATGTCCGGATCGCTGTCCTTGAGCAGCGCCTGGGCGCCCTCCAGGTCGGCCTGGACCTTGCGCAATTCCAGGTAGCTGCGCACCACCGGCTCGACCTCGGCGTACTCCTTGGAGTAGCTGCGAAAGCGCGTCTGGTCGGCGATCACCTCGCCGTCGCCGAGCAGCGCGGTCAGCTCCTCGAAGCGGTCGTGGAGGATGTCCAGTTTATTCAGCAGCGAAGCTTTCATTGCGTCGGTTTATCCGTGCTGCCCTCGTCGAGGGCGAAGAGTTCCTGGGCCACGGCCAGCGCATCGACGCGGCCGGAGGCGGAGAATTTTTTCAGCTGCACGCTGGGCGCATGCAGCAGCTTGTTGGTCAGGCCGCGCGCCAGCAAGGCCAGCACCTCGTCGGCCGAGTTGCCGTTGGCCAGCAGCCGCAGGGCCTTGGCCAGTTCATCGTCGCGCAGGCGCTAGGCCTGCTGGCGGTAGGCCCTGAGCACGTCCACCGCCGCCAGCTCGCGCAGGCGCAGCATGAAGTCCTCGGTGCCGACCCCGACCAGTTCTTCGGCGGCCTGGGCGGCGCCCTGCCGGCTCTTGAGGTTCTCGGCTATGACGTCGTGCAGGTCGTCGACGCTGTACAGGTAGACATCATCCAGCTCGCCCACTTCCGGCTCGATATCCCGGGGCACGGCGATGTCGACCATGAAGATCGGCTTGTGCTTGCGCTGCTTCAGCGCGCGTTCCACCGCGCCTTTGCCGAGAATCGGCAACTGGCTGGCGGTGGAGCTGATCACGATGTCGCTGTTGACCAGCTCCTGGGGGATTTCCGAAAGCAGCACCGCATGGGCGCCGAACTGTTCGGCCAGCAGGCTGGCGCGCTCCAGGGTGCGGTTGGCCACGACTATGCGCTTGACCCCCTGCTCGTACAGGTGGCGGGCGACCAGGGTGATGGTCTCGCCGGCACCGATCAACAGCGCCTGGCTGCGGTGCAGGTCGCTGAAGATCTGCTTGGCCAGGCTGACCGCGGCGAACGCCACCGACACCGGATTCTCGCCGATCGCGGTGTCGGTGCGCACCTGCTTGGCGGTGCTGAAGGTCGCCTGGAACAATCGCCCGAGCAGGGGCCCGACCGTGCCGGCCTCCCGCGCCACGGCATAGGCCGACTTCATCTGGCCGAGGATCTGCGGCTCGCCCAGCACCATGGAGTCGAGCCCGCAGGCCACCCGCATCATGTGCCGTACCGCCGATTCGTCCTGGTGGATATAGGCGCAGGCCCGCAGGTCCTCGAGGTTCAGCTGGTGATAGTCGGCCAGCCAGGTCAGCACCGCCTCGGCGCTCAACTGATCCTGCTCCAGGTACAGCTCGCTGCGGTTGCAGGTCGAGAGGATGGCCGCCCCCTGGCTGGCGGTGTGCCGACAGAGCTGCTGCAGGGCCTCAACCAATTGCTCGGGGGTGAATGCCACGCGCTCGCGCACGGCCACCGAGGCGGTCTTGTGGTTGATACCAAGGGCGAGAAAGGCCATGCAGGCTCGCTGACGGGAATGGAAGCCGGCAATTGTCCTACTTCGCCCGGATCAGAACAACCACCGCTCACTATTGTCCCAATAGCCACGGCGTTAAACCGCCGGACGCCCCATGGGTTTGCCCCACGGCTTGTGTCATGATGATCCGACCGCAGGTAAGTCGTCCTTTCCTATATATGACCAGATCGCTTCCGTTACTCGCCGCCCTGCTGCTGCTCGGCGGTTGCCAGACCCTGACCCCCTCCGCGCCGGACGGCACGCCACCGGTGCAGGAGCGCGCGCCCGTCGCGGTCGAGCCCAGCCCGCAGGTCCATGGCTCGTTCAGCCAGGACACCCTGTTCGCCTTGCTCAGCGCCGAGCTGGCCGGCCAGCGCAATCGTTTCGACCTTGCCCTGAGCAACTACCAGGAGCAGGCCGAGAAGACCCAGGACCCCGGGGTGGCCGAGCGCGGCTTTCGCATCGCCGAATACCTGGGGGCCGAGCAGGCAGCCCTGGACATGGCCCTGATCTGGGCGAAAAACGCCCCGGACAACCTCGACGCCCAGCGCGCCGCCGCCGTGCAACTGGCCCGCGGCGGGCGCTACGACGAATCCATGCTCTACATGGAAAAAGTCCTGCAGGGCCAGGGTGACACCCACTTCGACTTCCTCGCCCTGTCGGCCGCCGAGACCGACCCGGACACCCGCGCCGGCCTGCTGCAGAGCTTCGAGCGCCTGCTGCGAAAAAACCCGGAGAACGGCCAACTGCTGTTCGGCAAGGCCCTGCTGCTGCAGCAGGACGGCAAGCCCGAAGCTGCCCTGGAACTGCTGGAAGCCCACGCGGCGAGCAAGAACGAAGTCCCGCCCCTGCTGCTGCGCGCCCGCCTGCTGCAAGGCTTGAAACGCGGCAACGACGCGCTACCGTTGCTGGAACGGGGCATCCGCCAGCACCCGGACGACAAGCGCCTGCGCCTGACCTATGCCCGCCTGCTGGTGGAGCAGGAACGTCTGGACGACGCCAAGGCCGAATTCGCCAGCCTGGTGCAGCAATTCCCCGAGGACGACGACCTGCGCTTCTCCCTGGCCCTGGTCTGCCTGGAAGCCGAAGCCTGGGACGAGGCCATCGTCTACCTGGATGAACTGGTGGCCCGCGACAGCCACACCGACGCCGCCCACTTCAACCTCGGCCGCGCCTACGAGGAGCTGAAGGACAGCGACAACGCCCTGCGCGAATACGCCCTGGTCGGCCCGGGCAACGACTACCTGCCCGCGCAACTGCAGCAGAGCCAACTGCTGTTCGCCAGCGGCCGCGTCGACGAAGCCTCCAGCCGCCTGGCCAAGGCCCGGGACAGCCAGCCGGACTATGCCATCCAGCTGTACCTGATCGAATCCGAGGCCCTGGCCGAGCTGGAGCAACACGAGCGCGCCTGGCAACTGATCCAGCAAGCCCTGGCG
>DATDTH010000705.1:0-13346 GCA_035290985.1 Pseudomonas sp.
CGAGCAGTCACCGATGCGGATCGATGGATTCACTTCTTCCCCCACACTGGACCGCGGCCCTCGCACGGGCACCGCGGTCACGCCGTTTCGCGAGGTTCAGCGCGAGATCGAGCAACGCCGTGAGCAGCCCGCCGCGCCGGCGAGCAGCCAGGGGTTCGAGTCGGTCGCCCAGCCGCGTCGGGTGCAGGCGAGCAATGCCAGCAGCGACAGCCTGCCGGCCCGCCCCCAGGATCTGCTCAGGCAGAACGCGGCGAGCAGCCGCGCTGCCCAGGCGCTGGCCAGCTACACCAACACCGCCAGTTATGGCGGCGAGGTGGATGCCCAGGAAGTCCTCGGCCTCGACCTCTACGCCTGATCCCCTCCATGTTGCCCTATCGGCTCGGATGCCCGTCCTGGAGCGAAGCTGCCTGGCGCGGCTCGCTCTACCCCGCGGCGGCGCGCCCGGCCGATTTCCTCGGCCTCTACAGCCAGGTGTTCAACGCCGTGGAAGGCAACACCACCTTCTATGCCCGGCCCTCGGCGGAAACCGTGCAGCGTTGGGCGAACGCCATGCCGGCGCACTTTCGCTTCTGCGCCAAGCTGCCGCGGGATATCAGTCACGGCGGCGACCTGCGCGAGCAGCTGGACGCTGCCCAGGACTTTCGCCGGTTGCTGGCGCCCCTGGGCGAGCGGGTCGCGCCGTTCTGGCTGCAGCTGCCGGCGGCGTTCGGCCCGCAGCGGCTGGCTGAGCTGGCCACCTTTATCGAGCCCTGGCACGGCCCCGAACTGGCGGTGGAGGTGCGCCACGCGCTGTTCTTCGCCAAGGGCGAGGAGGAGCGGGCGCTCAATCGCCTGCTGCTGGAGCGGGGCATCGAGCGCATCTGCCTGGACTCCCGGGCGCTGTTCAGCTGTGGCTGGGACGACCCCGCCGTGCGCCACGCCCAGTCGAAGAAGCCGCGCCTGCCGCTGCGCCCGACCGCCTTCAGCCAGACGCCGCAACTGCGCTTTATCGGCCATCCCGAACTCGAGGCCAACGATGCCTTTATGGCGCCTTGGCTGGACAAGGTCGCCGGCTGGATCGAGGAAGGGCACAGCCCCTATGTGTTTCTGCACACCCCGGACAACCGCCTGGCGGCGCAGCTGGCCCGGCGTTTTCACCAGCAACTCGGCCAGCGCCTGCCCGGTCTGCCGCCCTTGCCCGAGCTGCGCGACGAGGTGGAGCAGCTGGGTCTGCTCTGATCTGGGTCACCGCCCCCTGGATGGGCTAAGGTCATAGCCCTCCACCAGCCGATCGGAATACGCTTATGGACTCCCAACTGTTACGCGCCCAGGCTTTTCAAGCCTTGCATCAGGCCTCGGGGTGTTTTGTCATCCCCAACCCCTGGGATGCCGGTTCGGCCAAGCTGCTGGCGTCCCTGGGCTTCGCAGCCCTGGCGACCACCAGCGCCGGCCTGGCGTTTGCCCTGGGTCGGCCAGACGGTGAGGGCGGCCTGTCCCGCGCCGACACCCTGGAAAATGCCCGGGCAATAGTCGAGGCGACTTCCCTGCCGGTGGCGGCGGACCTGGAAAACGGCTTCTCCGATGCACCCGCAGACTGTGCCGAGACCATCCGCCAGGCGGCGTCCGTAGGGCTGGTCGGCGGTTCGATCGAGGACGCCAGCGGCAAGCCGGAACACCCCATCTACCCCTTCGAACTGGCCGTGGAGCGGGTCAGGGAGGCTGCCTTGGCGGCGAGCAGCCTGCCGTTCCCCTTTATGCTCACGGCGCGGGCGGAGAACCTGCTGCATGGCCGTCTCGACCTGGCCGACACCATTCGCCGACTCGAGGCGTTCGCCGAGGCCGGGGCCGACGTGCTCTATGCACCGGGCCTGCGCACCCGGGAGGACATAGTGGCGGTGGTGCGTGCCGTGGCACCCAAGCCGGTCAATGTGCTGATGGGGCTTTCCGGAGTGCGCCTGTCCCTGGCGGAGTTGACCGAACTGGGCGTCAGGCGCGTGAGCGTCGGTTCGGCCCTGGCGCGGGCGGCCTACGGCGGGTTGCTGCAGGCCGCCGAGGAAATCGCCGGCACGGGCACCTTCGGTTTTATCGACCGGGCCATGCCCTTCGACCGGCTTAATAGCCTGTTCAAGGGCTGAGAGGTGCCGTGCGCACCCTGAAGCTGCTGCTGTTGATCCTGCTGCTGGGTGGCCCGCCCCTGGCGATCTGGCGTGGCTGGCTGGTGGTGCCGCCGCAGTGGAACCCCTGGGCACCACTGGACGTGCGGCTGGCGCCGAACCCGCTGACCGGTTTCAAGCTGCTGCGTCTGCGTGACGATCCAGTGCTTTGCGCCCAGGCTCTGGCGACCTCATCGCTGCGTTATACGGCCTTGCCCGACAGCGCGGCGAGGCCCGCCTGCCCACTGCGCAATAGCCTGCGTATCCAGTCTTCCGGTGTGAGCTTCAGCAGCAGCTTTCTCGCCAGCTGTCCGCTGGCGGTGGCCTTCGCCCTGTTCGAACGCCACGGCTTGCAGCCGGCGGCCCAGGCCGTGTTCGGCCAGCCGGTGACTCGGGTCGAGCACTTCGGCAGCTTCGCCTGCCGCACCATAGGGGGCGGTACCCGGCCCAGCCAGCATGCCTCGGCCAATGCCCTGGATATCGCCGGCTTTCGGCTGGCCGATGGTCGGCGCATCACCCTGGCCCGTGACTGGCAGGGCGATGACGAGGCCGCGCGCTTTCTGCGCCAGGTACGGGCGGCCGCCTGCCGCGCCTTCAATACCACCCTGGGCCCGGACTATAACGCCGCCCACCACGATCATTTTCATGTGGATATGGGGTTGTGGCGGATGTGCCGCTGACCGGAAGAGGGTTATTGGCGTAGCCCGTAGGATGGCGTTGAGCGCAGCGATACCCATCGAGCAGAGCCCGCGCCACTTAGCGCCGCGCCAGCAGCAGATCGGCGGCCTGGCCAGTGCGGCCGTCGCTAAACTCGAAGCTGCCCAGCTGGGCGATTTCGTCGTAGGCGCCCAGGGCGATCTTGACTTCCCGGGTCTGCAGCTGGATGGCGCTGACGCCGGCCTGGGTCAGGGACTGCTGCTGCGGCCGACCCTGGTCGTCGAAACGCAGCAGGGCCAGGCGCTGGAAGATCGCGTCCTGGATATCCAGGCGGCCATCGCGGTTGTCGTCATACTTGGCCAGCTCGGCAAAGCCATTGGCCGCGCCGTGCTGATCGCCGAACAGTTCGCGGCCGTCGTCGATACGACCATTACCGTTGCGATCCAGGACCAGCAGGGCATCGTCGCCGGTGGGCGCGCTGATCTGGTCGCGTCGGCCGTCGGCATCCAGGTCGAAGCTGACCGGCCGCTCCAGGCCACTGGTTCTGAAGCCGTTGCTGGCCAGGTCGAGCACCAAGGGGTCGGTCTTTTGCGGGCTGGGCGTGCTGGTGACGTTCAATTGCAGGGAGCGTTGCTCGATCACCTGCTGGAAGCTGGCGACCTGGGCGCTGTTGTCGACCGGGCCTGGCACGGGCGTTTCGCGACTGGCGTCGCGGATCTCCTCGGCGGCTTTTTGTGCATCGGGCGCCTCGATCCCCAGGGTGCGGCGCAGGATCTGGTAATTGATCGAGTCGCGCACGGCGACCGGCAACGCCTGTTCGCGTTGGAGCTGAGCACGACTGGATGAGGCGGGTAATGAATCGATCATGGCGAACTCGGTGCGGCCGGAATGCGCCGGGTCTGGCAGAATGCCGCTTTCCCGGGTTATCGGCTGCGTGCGCGTCGGGTTGAGTGTTTTTTAACCTTTTTTTGAGTTCGTTTTTTCCATGACTGATGCACAAGCGATCGCCACTGTCCGGGTTGAAGCCCTGGAGCCGTCCTATGCTGCCGCGGCGGCGGCCTGGGCCGAGCGCCTGGCCTTGCCCCAACAGGGCGAGGCGCAGTTCCTGCTGCAACTGGGGGAGCAGGGCCTGCAGCTGATCGAGCCCGGTCCCCAGGCGCCTGGGCCGGTGCGGGTGGATTTCATTGAGGGCGCGGTGGCCCATAGGCGGCTGTTCGGTGGCGGCAGCGGGCAGATGATCGCCAAGGCGGTCGGGGTGCAGCCGGGCGTGCGGCCCCGGGTGCTGGACGCCACCGCCGGCCTCGGCCGCGATGCCTTCGTGCTGGCCAGCCTCGGCTGTCCCATGACCCTGATCGAGCGCCAGCCGCTGATCGCGGCCCTGCTGGAGGACGGCCTGGCCCGCGCCCTGCGTGACCGCGAGGTGGGGCCGATCGCCGCGCAGATGCGCCTGCTGACCGGCAATGCCATCGAGCTGATGAGCGCCTGGGAGGGCGAGCCACCCCAGGTGATCTACCTCGACCCGATGTTCCCCCACCGCGACAAGAGCGCCCTGGTGAAAAAGGAAATGCGCCTGTTCCGCCCGCTGGTGGGCGACGATATGGACGCGCCGGCCTTGCTCGCCGCCGCCCTGGCCCTGGCCAGCCACCGGGTGGTGGTCAAGCGCCCGCGCAAGGCGCCGATCATCGACGGGCCCAAGCCCGGCTACGCCCTGGACGGCAAGTCCAGCCGTTACGATATATACCCGAAGAAGGCGCTGAAGGGGTAGGGCAATAAGACTCCGCTTTGGCGGGTTACGTCGCACGGCAGCGAACGTAGGTCAGGTTAGCCCGTAGGGCGTAACCCGACATGACGGGGATAGCGTGTCGCAGCAGGGCGTCGGGTTACGCTGCGCTAACCCGACCTACGAAAAGCTGGGTGTCCACGCGGAGCGTGGGCACGATCAAACAGCGGCAGTGACCCTCAGGGCGCGTAGGCGCGCAGGAACATTTCCACAACGTCCTGCACATGGCGCTCGGCGTCTTCCTCCATCTGCGGGGCGGGGCAGCCGAGCAGCAGGCGGAAATTGTCGCAGCCCTTGACCAGGCAGAAGAAGTGATCGGCCGCGCGCAGCGGTTCGTCCACCCGCAACTTGCCGCTCTCGCCGGCCTTGCTCAACAGGCGCTCCATTTCCTCCAGGACCCGCTGCGGGCCGGCGTCGTAGAACATCTGGGACAGCTTGGGGTCGCCGGCGCTCACCATCACCCGGTGCAGTTCGATGGATTCGCGGCTGTTGACCAGTCGATAGAAACCCCGGGCGATATTGCCCAATATCAGCTCGATCGGTGCGTCGTCCGGCAGTTCGAAGAACAGCCCCGGCAACTGCGCCTCGCATTTGGCCTTCACCGCGGCGGAGAACAGGGTCTCCTTGTCGGTGAAATGGTTGTACACCGTGAGTTTGGAAACTCCGGCTTCGGTGGCGATCGCATCCATGCTGCTGCCGTCATAGCCATGGCGCAAGAACAGCGTTTTCGCTGCCTCGAGTATGGCTTGGCGCTTGGCCAGGTCCTTGGGGCGACCCGGACCGTTGGGGGCTGCAGGTATCTTCGACATTTTTCGTTTTAATACTGGACTGATGAGTTTGCTATTTTTACTATACTCGGCAGTATAAGTATTCCAAGCGCTATTCGCGAAAGGTTATTCATCATGCTTCGTCAGGTCTTGTCTCTCGCTCTGCCTGTAAGCCTCAGTCTGTTGCTCGCCGCCTGTGGCAACGGCGAAACGGTTCAGACCCCGGTGCGCCCGGCCATGGTGGTGCAGCCGCAACCGGCCAGTGAGTCGATGGAAGCCTACCCGGGCGAAGTCCGGGCGCGCCTGGAGGCCGAACTGGCCTTCCGCATCGGCGGCAAGGTCAGCAAGCGCCTGGTGGATGTCGGCGCACGGGTGAAGAAGAACCAGCCCCTGGCCGAACTGGATCCCCAGGACGTGCGCCTGCAATTGGATGCGATACGCGCCCAGGTGGCGGCCGCCGAGGCCAACCTGCAACTGGTGCGCGCCGAGCGCGACCGTTACAAGACCCTGCTCGGGCGCCAGCTGGTCAGCCGCTCGCAGTACGACAACGCCGAAAACCTGTTCCGCTCCGGCCAGGCGCGCCTGAACCAGGTACAGGCCGAATTCAACGTGGCCAGCAACCAGGCCGGTTATGCCGTGCTGCGGGCGACCCAGGACGGCGTGATCGCCAAGCGCCAAGTGGAAGTCGGGCAGGTGGTAGCCGCCGGGCAGACGGTCTTTACCCTGGCCGCCGATGGCGAGCGGGAAGTGCTGATCAGCCTGCCGGAGCAGGCCTTCGAGCGCTTCACGATCGGCCAGGTGGTGAGCGTGGAACTCTGGTCGCAGCCCGACCAGCGCTTCCCTGGGCGCATTCGCGAACTGGCCCCGGCGGCCGATCCGCAATCGCGTACCTTCGCCGCCCGGGTGGCCTTCACCGAAGGCAAGGTCTCGGCCGAGCTGGGCCAGAGCGCCCGGGTATTTATCGCCGTCGATGGCGAGGTGCCGCTGTCGGTGCCGCTGTCGGCCTTGACCGCCGAAGGTGGCACGCCCTATGTCTGGGTGGTGGATCCCAAGAGTTCGAAGCTGGTCCGCACCCCGGTGCGCGTCGGCCCCTACGGTGAAAAAAGCGTGCCGGTGCTGGCTGGTCTGAAAGCCGACGATTGGGTGGTGGCCGCGGGCGTGCAGGTGCTGCGCGAGGGCCAGCAGGTGCGGCCGGTGGACCGTGACAATCGGAACGTCAAGCTGGCGGCTAAGGAGTAACCCATGGGCTTCAATCTGTCCGAATGGGCGCTGCGCAACCGCCAGATCGTGCTCTATATCATGCTGCTGATGGCGGTCGTCGGCGCACTGTCCTATTCCAAGCTGGGCCAGAGCGAGGATCCTCCCTTTACGTTCAAGGCCATGGTGGTGCGCACCAACTGGCCGGGGGCGAGCGCCGAAGAGGTTTCGCGCCAGGTCACCGAGCGCATCGAAAAGAAGCTGATGGAAACCGGCGAGTACGACAAGCTCATCTCCTTCTCCCGGCCGGGTGAGTCGATGGTGACCTTTATCGCCCGCGACTCGCTGAACTCCCGGGAAATCCCCGAGCTCTGGTACCAGGTCCGCAAGAAGATCAGCGACATTCGCTACACCTTGCCCCAGGGTATCCAGGGGCCGTTCTTCAACGACGAATTCGGCACCACCTTCGGCAATATCTACGCCCTGACCGGCGAAGGCTTCGACTACGGGGTGCTCAAGGACTATGCCGACCGCGTGCAACTGCAGTTGCAGCGGGTCAAGGACGTCGGCAAGGTCGAGCTGATCGGCCTGCAGGACGAGAAGATCTGGATCGAACTGTCCAACGTCAAGCTCGCCACCCTCGGCCTGCCCCTGGCCGCGGTGCAGCAGGCCCTGGAAGAGCAGAACGCGGTGTCTACCGCCGGCTTCTTCGAAACCAGCAGCGACCGGGTGCAACTGCGGGTCAGCGGGCGCTTCGAGACGGTCAAGGAAATCCGCGATTTCCCGATCCGGGTCGGCGACCGCACCTTCCGCATAGGCGACGTGGCCGAGGTCAACCGCGGCTTCAACGATCCACCGGCACCGCGCATGCGCTTTATGGGTGAAGACGCCATAGGCTTGGCGGTTTCGATGAAAGCCGGCGGCGATATCCTGGTGCTGGGCGAGGCCCTGGAAGTCGACTTCGCCCGCCTACAGGAAAGCCTGCCGGCCGGCATGCAGTTGCGCAAGGTTTCGGACCAGCCGGCCGCGGTGAAGACCGGCGTCGGCGAATTCGTCCAGGTGCTGATGGAAGCCTTGATCATCGTGTTGCTGGTGAGCTTTTTCTCCCTGGGCCTGCGCACCGGCCTGGTGGTTGCCCTGTCGATTCCCCTGGTGCTGGCGATGACCTTCGCCGCCATGTACTACTTCGGCATCGGCCTGCACAAGATCTCCCTCGGCGCCCTGGTGCTGTCCCTCGGCTTGCTGGTGGACGACGCGATCATCGCGGTGGAGATGATGGCGATCAAGATGGAGCAGGGCTTCGACCGGTTCAAGGCGGCCAGCTACGCCTGGACCAGCACGGCCTTCCCGATGCTCACCGGCACCCTGATCACCGCGGCCGGTTTCCTGCCGATCGCCACGGCGCAATCGGGCACCGGCGAATACACCCGTTCGATCTTCCAGGTGGTGACCATCGCCCTGCTGGCCTCCTGGGTCGCCGCGGTGGTGTTCGTGCCTTACCTGGGCGCCAAGTTGCTGCCGGACCTGGCCAAGATCCATGCGGCCAAGCACGGCGGCAGCGCCGAAGGTCACGACCCCTACGGCACACCGTTCTACCAGCGCGTACGAGGCCTGGTGGAGTGGTGCGTGGAGCGGCGCAAGACGGTAATACTGTTGACCATCGGCCTGTTCATCGGCTCGATCCTGTTGTTCCGCTTCGTGCCCCAGCAGTTCTTCCCGGCCTCCGGGCGACTGGAACTGATGATCGACCTGAAGCTGGGCGAAGGCGCCTCGCTGACCGCCACCGCGGACCAGGTCCAGCGCCTGGAAGCCATGCTCAAGGATCATCCGGGCATCGACAACTACGTGGCCTATGTCGGCACCGGTTCGCCGCGCTTCTATCTGCCCCTGGACCAGCAACTGCCGGCCGCCAGCCTGGCGCAGTTCGTGGTGCTGGCCAAGACGATCGAGGACCGCGAGGTTCTGCGCACCTGGCTGATCGAACACCTGGGCGAGGAATTCCCGACCCTGCGTACCCGGGTCACGCGCCTGGAGAATGGGCCGCCCGTGGGCTACCCGGTGCAGTTCCGGGTGACCGGCGAGCGCATCGAAGAGGTCCGCGCCCTGGCCCGCCAGGTGGCGGAGAAGGTTCGCGACAACCCCCATGTGTCCAACGTGCACCTGGACTGGGAGGAACCGAGCAAGGTGGTCTTCCTCAAGGTCGACCAGGAACGGGCCCGGGCCCTGGGGGTCAGCACCGCCGACCTGTCGAGTTTCCTGCGCAGCTCCCTGACCGGCTCCAGCGTCAGCCAGTACCGCGAAGGCAACGAGCTGATCGAGATCCTGCTGCGCGGCACCACCAGCGAGCGCCGGGAACTGGGCCTGCTACCTAGCCTGGCGGTGCCGACCCAGAGCGGCAAGAGCGTTGCGCTGTCCCAGGTTGCCACCCTCGAATACGGTTTCGAGGAAGGCGTCATCTGGCACCGCAACCGCCTGCCCAATGTCACGGTGCGCGCCGACATCTATGGCAAGGAACAGCCGGCCAGCCTGGTCAAGCAGATCATGCCGAGCCTGGAGCCGATCCGCGCCCAGTTGCCGGACGGCTACGAGCTGGAAGTCGGCGGCACCATCGAGGATTCGGCCCGCGGCCAGGCCTCGGTGAACGCCGGCGTGCCGTTGTTCATAGTGGTGGTGCTGACCCTGCTGATGCTGCAGCTGAAAAGCTTCTCGCGTACGGCCATGGTCTTTCTCACCGCGCCCCTGGGGCTGATCGGCGTGACCCTGTTCCTGCTGATCTTCCGCCAGCCCTTCGGCTTCGTCGCCATGCTCGGCACCATCGCCCTGTCCGGGATGATCATGCGCAACTCGGTGATCCTGGTCGACCAGATCGAACAGGACATCGCCGCCGGCCTGGATAAATGGCACGCCATCATCGAAGCCACGGTGCGGCGTTTCCGGCCCATAGTCCTGACGGCCCTGGCCGCGGTGCTGGCGATGATCCCGCTGTCGCGCAGCGTGTTCTTCGGCCCGATGGCGGTCGCCATCATGGGCGGCCTGATCGTCGCGACGGCCTTGACCCTGCTGTTCCTGCCGGCACTTTACGCGGGGTGGTTCAGGGTCAAGAAGGAGCCGCAGGCGCTCTGAGGCAGGGGGTGGTGGAGCCGTAAAATAGGCCACTGCTTCCATCCTTCCTGCTCCCTTCCGTCATTCCCGCCCTTCCTTTCGTCATTCCCGCGAAGGCGGGAATCCAGGAAAGGTGGCCTTCGGCGAATAAAGGTCTACCGTCATTCCTGCACCATCCCACTCTGCCCTGCGCAGATGGGTATCCAGCACACAGGCGCAAAGGATTGCCCTATGAAATTACCCGCTGTGTACTTATTGGCCAGTAAACGCAATGGCACCCTGTACATCGGTGTCACATCCGACCTGATTCAGCGGATATGGCAACATCGCCAGGGTGAGGTGGAAGGGTTCACCCAGCGCTATGGAGTGAAAACCCTGGTCTGGTACGAGCAACACGAAAGCATGGCCAGCGCGATAGCGCGGGAAAAAGCCATCAAGCAATGGCCACGCGTGTGGAAGCTGCGCCTGGTTGAAGGCCGTAACCCGGACTGGCTTGACCTATGGCCGCAGATCATCGGCGCAGAAAACACCCCTGGATACCCGCCTGCGCGGGTATGACGAATTATTGAGGCGCGCGGTCTGAACATTACGCCGGCACGCCCCTCACCATCCTTCCCGCTCTCCCTGCCGTCCTTCCGGCGCTCCCTTGCCGTCATTCCCGCTCCCCCTTGTCGTCATTCCCGCGAAGGCGGGAATCCAGGAAACCAAGCACTGGCGGGCGGGGTCATTGCGTGTCGAACGGCTTGGCCGCAGGTGTTGCTAGGGGCAAGTCGGCACCCTATGCCGGCTCCCCCTTGCCATCTTTCCCGCTCTCCCTTTCCGTTATTCCCGCGAAGGGAATCCAGAGAGCCAGGCACCGACGCCTCGCATCACAGCGCCCCGAACACCTTTTTCGCCAGGCTGGTGGCGGCGGCGGCCGGGTTTTCGCGGATGCTGGCTTCTTGCTGGCCGATCATCTCGAACAGGCCGTTCAACGCCTGTTCGGTTACGTAGTTTTCGATATTCGCGCTTTTCGCATCGACCACGCCGAAGCTGGCCGCCTGGCCGGCGAAGGCGTTGTACTGCTTGGCCAGGCCGACCTGGTCGGTGGCCTGCTTGACGATGGGCAGGAACTTGGCGCGGATCTGCTCGCGGCTGCTCTTGTTCAGGTACTGGGTGGCGGAGTCCTGGGGGCCGGCGAGGATGCTCTTGGCGTCCTGCACCGTCATCTTCTTCACCGCATCCACCAGCAAGGCCTGGGCCTGGGGCACGGCGGCCTCGGCGGCCTTGTTCATGCTGGCTTCCAGTTGGTCGACCTGGGCGCCCATGCCCATCATCTTCATGGTTTTCGCCGCCTTGCCGAGATTGCCCGGCAGTTCGATGCGCACATCGGGGTCGTTGCTGAACCCGCCGGGCTTGCCCAGTTGCTGCACGGCCACTTTCGCGCCCTGGGTCAGGGCATCCTTCAGGCCGCCGCTGGCGTCCTGTTGCGACAGGTCGGCCAGCGACAGGGCCAGCGCCTGGCCCGACAGCAGCAGGCCGGCGCAGAGGACCGTGAACGAACGAGTGGAACGGAACATGACGGCATCCTTGAGCTGAGAAGTAGGGGATGAGCTTAACGGAGCCGGGGCCCGAGGCAAACCGCCACGCTAGCGGCGAGTATTTGCCTTGCCCTGGATGCGCGCCAGGGGCCCATAGGCTTATCCTGAGCCGCCCGCGCATCTGAATGGAGTCAGCCCCCATGACGCGTTTCCTGGTTTCGCTTCTGGCCTTGCTGGCTGTCCTGTACCTGGGCGGCTGTGTCGCCTTGTTCGTGTTTCAGCGAGACCTGATCTATTTTCCGCAGCCCCGTTCCGGTCCGCCCGCTGCCCTGCTCGAACTGCCCGGCAGCGAGGCCGATGTGCTGGTTTCAGTTCGGCCCCACGCCGGTCCGAACGCCTTGATCTACTTCGGTGGCAACGCCGAAGATGTCTCACTGAACCTGCCCGGGTTCTCCGAGGCCTTTCCCGAGCATGCGATTTATTTGCTGCATTACCGCGGCTACGGCGGCAGTACCGGACAAGCTTCGGAGGAGGCCATTCGGCGCGATGCCCTGGCCCTGTTCGACCGGGTGCAGGTCGAACACCCCCATGCGGTGGTGGTGGGGCGCAGCCTGGGCTCGGGTGTGGCCGTCTACCTGGCGAGTCAACGGCCGGCAGCGCGCCTGGTCCTGATCACGCCCTACGACAGCCTCCAGGAAATCGCCGCCGGACAGTTTCCCTACTTTCCGGTGAAGTGGCTGCTGCAGGACAAGTACGAGTCCTGGAAATACGCTCCGCGCATCCGGGTGCCGACCCTGCTGATCGCGGCCGAGCACGACGAGCTCATACCGCGCGCCAGCAGCGAGCGGCTTTACCGGCATTTCGCCAAGGGTGTGGCCTCGCTCGAGGTCATCCCGGGCACGGGCCACAATACGATTTCCCAGAGCCCGCACTACCTGGAATTACTGCGGGCCGCGCTATGAACGACCTGAGGCCTCTCCCACCGATCATCACCCCGTGAAAGGAATCTGAACCCATGACCCACCCCATAAGTTGCAACTGCGGCAAGTTGAAAGGCCGGCTCGAACAGACCCAGGGCGTCAATCGCGGACTCTGCTATTGCGCGGACTGCCAGGCGTTTGCCCGCTTCCTGAATCGCGACACGGACGTCCTCGATCAAAGCGGCGGCACCGATGTCGTGCAAACCGTCCCGAAGCACCTGAGCTTCACCGAGGGCCTGGAGCACCTGGCGTGCATGCGTCTCTCGCCGAACGGGTTGCTGCGCTGGTATGCCGCCTGTTGCAATACCCCCATCGGCAACACCTCGGCCAATTTCAAGCTCTCGTTCGTGGGCCTGATCCATAACTGCCTGGCGACTGAAGCCGAAGCCAAAGCGGGGGCCCTGGACCAGGCCTTCGGCCCCAAGCGCATGCAGGTCAATACCGCGTCCGCCCTTGGCCAGCCCAAGCCCAGGTCCTTCGGTTTGCTGCCGGCCATTCCGCGCATCGCCGGCATGCTGCTCAAGGCGCGACTCGATGGTAGCTACAAGCGCACGCCGTTCTTCAACCCCGACTCGGGGACGCCCATAGTCACGCCCAGGGTGCTGAGCCTGCAGGAGCGCGAGGCCCTGAAATCGGCGGTGTAATGATGGTTCCCACGCTCCTGCGTGGGAATCCAGCCTTGGACGCTCTGCGTCCGGCTTGCTATAACGCCGCCTGCGTTGACGGCTAAGCGAACAAAGACCCACAAGGTAGCGTTATGCACGACAGATCCCTGCAAGACCTCGCCGCGCCGGAAGGCGTCTGTTATGGCTGCGGCGGCAGCAACCCCGAGGGGCTGCACATCAAGAGCCATTGGCATGCGGATGGCGTGCATGTGCTGGCCGAGCATCTGCCCGAGGCGAAATACTGCGGCTGGCCGGATCTCGTCTACGGCGGCCTGATCGCGATGCTGGTCGATTGCCACTCGAACTGGACGGCCATGGCCTACCACTACCGGGCTGAAAACCGCGCACCGGAAAGCCTGCCGCGCATCGATTGCGTCACCGGCAACCTGGGCATCAAATTCATCAAGCCGACCCCCATGGGCATCCCGCTCACCCTGCGAGCGAGAGTCGAGGGCGAGGTGGGACGCAAGACGCGGGTGGTCTGCGAGGTTTACGCCGACGGCGTGCTCACCGCGATTGGCGATTCCATTTTTGTTCGCGTCGACA
>DATDTH010000706.1:0-7724 GCA_035290985.1 Pseudomonas sp.
TGATCAGTTGGGCGTCTTTGATGAACTCGAAGAACTCGTCGGCTACTTCGCGAAAACGCGGCTTGTCGGCGAGAAACTCGTTGGTGATGCCGTGGACCGCGATGGCGCCTTCATCGATATCGCGATCCGGCTGCAGATAGACGTGAAAATGCCGGCCAGTCAGGCGCCGGCCCATCAGCTCGACGCAACCTATCTCAATGATGCGGTGGCCGTCGGTGACCGGCATGCCGGTGGTTTCGGTATCGAGCACGACGCTGCGAATCATTGGAACCTGCCTCTTGTTTCACGCTTTGCTTCAGTCATTTCTTCAGTTCGCTGACGCCACGGTTGGCCAGTTGATCGGCCCGTTCGTTGCCCGGGTGGCCATTGTGGCCACGCACCCATTGCCAACTGACCTTGTGGCGACTGACCTGAGTGTCCAGCTGTTGCCAGAGGTCGGCGTTCTTCACCGGTTGCTTGGCGGCGGTTTTCCAGCCGCGCTTCTTCCAGTTCGGCAGCCATTCCTGCATGCCTTTCATCACGTACTCGGAGTCGGTCACCAGCTTGACTTCGCAGGGCCGCTTGAGCTCCTCCAAGGCACGGATGGCCGCGGTCAGTTCCATGCGGTTGTTGGTGGTCTCGGCTTCGCCGCCCCACAACTCCTTTTCCACGCCCTTGAACAACAGCAACGCCCCCCAGCCACCGCGACCGGGATTACCCTTGCAGGCGCCGTCGGTGAAGATCTCGATCAATTCGCTCATGCTTTTTTCTTAAGTCTCGGAATCACGCCGGCTGACCTTGGCCACCGGCAGCGGCAGCAGCTTGCCCATGGGCAGACGCTGCGCCTGACGCAGCGGGCGCAAGCCGACGACCAGCTTGCGCGCCACCAATAGATAGAAGCCTCCACCCGGCGCTTGCCAGGCATCGCCCCAAGCCTCCAAACCGGCCAGGCGCGCTTGCCAGGCCCGGGAAGCCAGCGGCGGACGATAGCACCCGAAGCGGCGTTTCTCCAGCGCGAAACCCAACAGGTGCAGCCAGTCGCTGACCCGGTTGGGGGCGATGCAGCGCGCCTCGCGCAAGGCATCCTGGGCGAACAGATGGCGCAGGCCCCAGCCGCTCAGGGGGTTGATGCCGACTATCAGCAGGTGTCCGCCGGGCCTGACGCTGCGCGCGGCCTCGCGCAGCAGACCATGGGGCGACAGGCAGAAATCCAGGCCATGCTGCAGCACCACCACGTCCGCCGCCGACTCGGTCAGTGGCCAGGACTGTTCTTCGCAAACGATCTCGGTACCGGCCAGGGGCGCGCCCAGGCGAACGCTGCGCTGGATCTGCCGAGCACCCGGCGGCTCATCGGCCGGCGGACCGTAGTGCACCAGGTAGCCGCCGAAATAGCGGGCCAGCTCATCTTCGAGGATGCGTCGTTCCTCGTCGAGCAGCAGTTGCCCCAAGGGCGAAGCGAACCATTTGCGCGCCCGCCCGATCAGGGTCAGCCACTGCGGGTCGGCTTGTGCGAAGGCATGATCACCCGTGTAATCGGTCATAGGAGTCACCTGTCTGGTCTGAACCCTGAACGCTGAGCCCTGAACGAATGGCCCTAGGCGCACAGCACCGTGGCCGCTTCAACGCGACAAGGTTCGCGCATCACTGTGGATTGACCCTAAGATGCACCATTGTGTCCCCCTTGGCGAATGACCGCATGTTACAGATCGATGCTTTACAGATCGAAGCCTTGCCCGCTTTCACCGACAACTACCTGTGGCTGCTGCAGGATCCCGTCAGCCGCCGCTGCGCCGTGCTCGACCCGGGCGATGCGGCGCCGGTACTGGCCTGGCTCGCCGCGCACCCGGGCTGGCGGCTCAGCGACATCCTGGTCACCCACCACCACTGGGACCATGTCGATGGCATCGAAGCGCTCAAGCGCGCCAGCGGCGCGCGCGTCTGGGGGCCGGCCGGCGAGACCATCCCCGGCCGCGACCAGGGCCTGAGCGAGGGCGATTGCATCGAGGTGTTGGGGCGCAGTTTCCAGGTGCTGGACGTGCCCGGCCATACCCTGGGGCATATCGCCTATTACCAGGCCGAACAGGCCCTGCTGTTCTGTGGCGACACCCTGTTCGCCGGTGGCTGTGGCCGCCTGTTCGAGGGCACGCCGGCGCAGATGTTCCACTCCCTGAGCCGGCTGGCCAGTCTGCCCGCCCACACCGGGGTCTACTGCACCCACGAATACACCCTGAGCAATCTGCGCTTCGCCCAGGCGGTCGAACCGCAGAACCCGGCCATTGCCCAGCGCCTGGCCGAGGTCACGCAATGGCGGGCCGCGGGCCGAATCAGCCTGCCCTCGAACCTGGCCCTGGAACTGGCCACCAACCCGTTTCTACGTTGCGCCGAAACATCCGTTAAAGAAAAAATCGACGAGCGGGACGGCCGGCAAAATCGAACGCCAGACGAGGTTTTTGCCCGCCTGCGAGCCTGGAAGGACAAATTCTAGGAAGGTCGCCCAAGCCAGGAGGTGCGCTGAAAACTTGACCCCCTCCGGGGTGCTTCCTAGAATCGCCCGATCTTTTCGCCTGGAATATCCCAACCGCCAATGTCCTTATCAACGCGCAGTAGCCTGGATCTGGACACATTGGCACGCGGCGCCCGGCTGCTGGCCGCCTTGCTGGCGATCAGCCTGGCAGGCTGCCAGAGCCTGGAACCCACGCCCACGGAAGCCCCAGCCCAGGACACCGACCGGGCCATCGGCCTGGACAAGCAGACCCAGTGGCTGCCCGAAGAACCCGAAGTCGTCGTGCCCCAGGACATCTGGGAGCGGATGCGCGAGGGCTTTGCCCTGCAGGACGAGATCGGCATCAACCCGCGCATCGAGCGCCAGCGCCTGTGGTTCGCCAGCAACCCCTCCTTTATCCAGAAATGCAGTGAACGCAGCAGCCTGTATATCCACTACATAGTCGAGCGCCTGGCAGAGCAGAACATGCCCATGGAGCTGGCGCTGTTGCCGATGATCGAAAGCTCCTATAACCCCCTGGCCTATTCGCGCAGCCATGCGGTCGGCCTCTGGCAATTCATCCCATCCACCGGCCTGCACTTCAACCTGCGCCAGACCAGCTGGTACGACGGCCGCCGCGACATCACCGCCTCGACCAACGCGGCGATCAGCTACCTGCGTCGCCTGCACGGCATGTTCAACGGCGACTGGCTACTGGCCCTGGCCGCCTACAATGCCGGCGAGGGCACGGTCAGCCGGGCCATCGAGCGCAACCAGAAGCTCGGCCTGCCGACCGACTATTGGAACCTGCCGCTGCCCAAGGAAACCCAGGATTACGTGCCCAAGCTGCTGGCCCTGTCGCAGATGGTCATGGCACCGGATGCCTATGGGGTGAACCTCAGCCCAGTCGCCAACGAACCTTACTTCGAGATGGTGGAGATCAAGCAGCGCATGGACCTGTCGCGGGTCGCGGCCATGGCCGACCTCGACGAAGACGAACTCTACCTGCTCAATCCGGCCTTCAAGAAGCGTATCACCCTGGACGGTCCCCAGCACCTGCTGGTGCCGACCGACAAGGCCGAACTGCTGACCGCCAACCTTCTGATGATGAAGCCCCAGGCCCTGGTGGACTGGCAGGAGTACCGGGTCCGCCCGGGCGACAGCCTCAACAGCATCGCCAACCGCTACCACCTGACGGCCAGCACCCTCAAGGACGTCAACCAACTGCCGCACCACAAGCTGAGCATCGGCCAGGTGTTGAGCATTCCGGCCCAGCCCGGCTTCAAGCCGAGCCAACCGCTGTTTCAGCCCAGCAAAAACCAGGAGACCCGCAGCTACCGGGTCAAGTCCGGCGACAACCTCTGGCAGATCGCCAAGGCCCAGGGGGTCGAGGTCAAGGACCTGCAGCGCTGGAACCGGCTGAACGGCAAGGGCTTGAGGGTCGGGCAGAGTCTGGTGATCCAGAGCGGCGGCAATCAGGCCGGCGAGCGCGACGACGCACGCGCCGGGGTGACCTACTACAAGGTGCGCAAAGGCGATTCGCTGTACCTGATCGCCAAACGCTTCAAGGTCGAGATGGAACACCTGCAGCGCTGGAACCCGCGCAGCGGCCGTGCCCTCAAGCCAGGCCAGACCCTGACCCTGCGTTTGCCGTAGGGGTTCGTAGGATGGGTTGAGCGTAGCGATACCCATCGTGGTCTGCGCTGGGTTTCGCCATACAACGGATCTACGCCAGCCTACATCCACACCGCACCTGCCGCGCGGCGTAACCCGCCAAGGCGAAGCCTAGCTCCCACACACAGACAGTTTCGTAGCCTGGATAAGCCTTGGCGCAATCCGGGACATAGGGTTTCGCCGAAGCGCTGCGGTGCGCTGAGCGCACCCTACGGGGCCCCGTTCCACCCTGACCTTTAGGTTTCATCGAGGCGCTTTTCGTAGGGAGGGTGAGGCCGCCTAGGTTAGCCGCGCGAAAGCCGGTCTGGAAAACCACGCCGCACCTGCCGCGCGGCGTAACCCGCCAAGGCGGAGTCTAGCACCCAGAAAATGTCCTAACGCTGCTTGCTCAACGCTTCCAGACAGCGCCCCGTCAGCTTGGTGAAATGCTGGAAGGCGACGAATTGTTCATGCTTGAGGGCGCGGCCGGACAGGCGATTGTCGGCATAGAGCACGCCGATCTGCCGGGTACCGGCGCGCAGCGGCGCAATGAAAAACATGCCCGGCCCCAGCAGCTTGCGCAACGGCTGGGTCACCAGTTCGTTGAGGCTGTAACTGGCGGGCACCCCCATCCACAGGGCCTCCCGATCGCGCAGTACATAGCTGAAAATATGCGGCTGCTCCGGCTGCTCGGCCGGCAGAACAAAATCACTCAGCCAGGCCTGGGTCCCCTCGCCCATGACCCGCTTGACCCGAAAGCGCGTCTGCTCATCGGCCAACACCGCCAACATTACCCGTTCCAGGCCGGCCCCCTGGTGCAGGCCCTTGAGCAGGGTATCGAGGATCAGCCCGACATCGCCCTTCTTCGACACCATCATCCCCAGGTCCTGCAGGGCCTGCTGCATCAGCAGCAGGTCGGGTTGCAGCAGGCGTGCCTTGCGCGCCTCCTGCAACAGGCGGATCTGCTCGGGGTCGGTGGAAGGGATCAAGCGGCACAGTTTGCTCGCGCCGAAGGTGGCGGCCACCTTGACCGCCTCCTCCGCGCTGGCCAGTACCTGCTGCAGGGCATCCTCGCGGGACACCCCGATAAAATCGGCCAACTGACCGATCAGCACGTCCATGGCCGGGGAATCCCAGCCCTCCAGTGCCGCCTCGCTGATTCGCGCGCCGAGGCTGACCGCCTGGGCCGCCGGGTGCTGATGGCTGCCGGCGCTGTGGGCGAGGCTGACCAGTTCGCCGAGATTCCAGCTCTTGACCAGCCCCTGGGTCAGTTGCCGGAAGCTGGTGCCGAGCACCTCGCGCACCGCGGCCTCCGCCTCGACGCCCGGCTGATCCAGGGCGTCGGCCAACTCGTCGGCCTGCTCGCCCCCACAGCCCCAGAACGCCAGTTCGCCGAGGTGATGCAGCAGCCCGGCAATAAAGACCTCTTCGGTGTGGCTGGACAGCACGTAACCGGCAATATTGCGGGCCTGAACCGCGGCATGGAAGGAGCGCGCCAGCAGTTCCTGCAGTTGCTCGCGGGGCGCACGGGTCAGCAAGCCATCGATCAGGCTCACCGACATCCCAATCAGGCGCACATTATCGAAGCCGATCAGCACGATGGCCCGGGAGATGGTGCGGATGGTTTCCTGGGAGGGGTTGTAATAGACGCTGTTGCCGACGCGCAGCACTTTGGAGGTCAGGGAGGCATCGCGCAGCAGCACATCGGCCAGTTGCTGCACGGAGGATTTTTCGGCCTGAGCCAGCCGGTGCAGATCCTGCACCACGGCGGCCAAGGCCGGTAACTCGGCTTCATTCAATCGGTCGATCCATGACTGCAACCCATGACTGCGTAGACCCAAGATAGAAACCTCATCCAGCATTGAAAGCACCTATTTGAAAAGCATGGCACAAATAGCCGAGGAGCTTATCCTTTTTCCTGCCGATACAAGCTGTTACTGTAGCCCTCCAGAAGCCCGAAAAGCCGCCATGGATCGGATCACCAGCCTGATGCGTCCCCTCCTCCTCCTGTTCCTCCATCTGCTTATCAGCCTTCCCGCCACCGCGGCCATCAGCGAAAGCCATGGTTACGCCCAGTTCGGTCAACTGAAGTATCCCGCCGATTTCACCCACTTCGCCTGGGTCAATCCCGACGCTCCCAAGGGCGGCACCGCGCGGATCATGGCCTCCGGCACCTTCGACACGCTCAACCCCTACACCTTCAAGGGCAGCAGCCCGATCTCCACCGCCAATTTTGGGCAGTACGGGGTCAACGAGCTGAACGAGACGTTGATGGCCGGCACCGGCAGCTACGACCCCTCGGGCGATGAACCCGCGTCCAGCTACGGCCTGATCGCCCAATCGATCGAATACAGCGAGGACCGCAGCTGGGTGGTCTTCAACCTGCGCCCGCAAGCCCGCTTTCACGATGGCCGGCCGATCACCGCCTACGACGTGGCCTTTTCCTACCGCCTGCTGCTCAAGGAAGGCCATCCGCAATACCGCACCAGCCTGCAGGAAGTGCAGCGGGTCGATATCCTCGGCCGCCAGCGCATCCGCTTCGTCTTCAAGCGCGCCGGCAATCCCTTGCTGATCCTGCGCCTGGGCGAACTGCCAGTCCTGCCCCAGCATTACTGGAAGGACCGCGACTTCAAGGCCACCACCTATGAACCGCCCCTGGGCAGCGGCCCCTACCGGATCACCCAGGTGAAACCGGGCCGCGGCCTGGTCTTCGAACGGGTCAAGGACTGGTGGGGCAAGGACCTGCCGGTCAACCGCGGCAAATACAATTTCGACCGGGTCGAGGTGGAGTTCTACCGCGACAGCACCGTGGCCTTCGAGGCCTTCAAGGCCGGCGAATTCGATGTCTATATCGAACACCAGGCGAAGAACTGGGCCAACGCCTACCGCTTCCCCGCCGTCAGGCGCGGCGAGGTGATACGCGCGGAAATCCCCCACCGGATCCCGACCCAGACCCAGGCCCTGTTCATGAACCTGCGCCGGGCCACCTTCGCCGAGCGCAAGGTGCGCGAAGCCATGGGCCTGATGTTCGACTTCGAGTGGACCAACCGCACCCTGTTCAACGACGCCTACACCCGCGCCAGCAGTTATTACCCCAACAGCGAGTTTTCCGCCGTCGGCACCCCGCAGGGGGCCGAGTGGTTGCTGCTGTCGCCCTACCGCAAGCAACTGCCGGCCCGCCTGTTCCGCGAGCCCTTCGCCATGCCACAAACCCAGGGCAATGGCATTCCCCGGGAAACCCTGCGGCGCGCCCTGGGTCTACTGGCCGATGCTGGCTGGACCCTGTCCGGCCAGCGCCTGCTCAACGCCCGCGGCGAGCCGCTGCGCTTCGAGATCCTGCTGGTCAACCCGAACCTGGAACGCATCCTGCAGCCCTACAGCGAGAACCTGGCCAGCATCGGCATCGAGGTCAGCCTGCGCACCGTCGACCGCGCCCAGTACAAACAACGCCTGGACCAGTTCGACTTCGACATGATCCTGCTGACCCTGCCGCAGACCCTTAGCCCCGGCCTGGAGCAATCCCTGTATTTCCATTCCAGCCAGGCCCGGCTCAAGGGCGGCAAGAATTACGCGGGCATCGCCCACCCGGTGGTCGATCAGCTGCTGGAAA
>DATDTH010000707.1:0-5373 GCA_035290985.1 Pseudomonas sp.
TTGAGCGACTTGTTATGCATCTCACCCAAACATTTGCGCATTGGCGTTATCGAAATCAATGCCATTAAATGACGTGACGAATACGCTATGGCCCCAAAACAGATGATTGGGTTTATACCAGAGTTCAATACAGTCAGCGCCGCAGATAGAAATACTATCCAGCTCAAATTGATTGATGAACTGGACTGAATTCAATTGGGGATTTACAATCGCTTTAAACGATCCGTCTTCCTGAGCTTCGTCGTACTCATTCCAGCCTGAGTTATAAGTTTCCAATAAATCTCGGCAAATTATGTTTTTTGCCTTTTCGTTAAGATCCAAAACAGAAGCAACGACGATTTCAGCGAGTTTGAAAACCTGATCTTGAGGCGCATTATCCAGTTGAATACTCAATCCGACCTTGTTCTCATCGCTCAGAATCTCGCCTTCAAATGAGTCTCCGTTTTTTCCTTTTGGCTCAAGCAACCCTAACGTCGGGTGATCCATGATGCTTTCCTGATGTATGCATAACAGTGATTAGACGGAATTCTGCAGTATTGTATAACAGTGGTTTCTACATAACTCCGCGCACACGTCCTTGTACTTGCTAAAAAAACCATACAAATCAGCGGCTTGAAATCAACCTATCGCTCCTGCCCGTATTCGCTTGCCTTCTGTATTTGGCTCAATCAATACGACTCTGTAAACACGCAGCACTCGAGTCGGACTGATTATCTCAACACGCCAAACCTAAACCAAGGCTTGGTCGAGCTACAGAGCCCACTGGGCGGGGGTTCATTCGGGCAGGCTACCGCCCGCCCTGCGCATAAAGGGGCTGGCGACTGTAAGTACCAAGACCGGGAGTAAGGGCTGTCCTTGCCGTATAGGCGGGGGTTGGCTGACGTTCCCTGGCGTTGGCCGAGCATAATGCAGTGCGCCAGCCGAGCCAAGCGAAGGGCATGGCAATGCGCACGAAGGGTGTGGCTGGGCGCCTCATATCCAGCTATTTGCCTGGGTCGGTCGGTGCGTCGTCAGGGGATGCGTTCGTTCGTGCCATCAGGCACATGGACACTCGGTCGAAGGATTGGCTTTCTTGGTAGACTAGGAAGTCATTGCCCCGTAGCCGAATCTGAGTCCGTACCTGATTTGGCCGTCCTTGCTGGAGCATCGTGCGAATGCTCCCAAAACCGCTGCCTAACGAACCTTGTCGATGCCCCTAGAATCAAGCTCCACGCCAGTAACTCCGCGCCTTGAACCGTCCCGCCGCTTCAGCGTGGCGCCGATGATGGACTGGACCGATAGGCACTGCCGTTTCTTCCTGCGCCAACTGTCGCGCCATGCGCTGCTGTACACCGAGATGGTCACCACCGGTGCGCTGCTCAATGGCGACACCGCGCGCTTCCTGCGTCACTCCGAGGCCGAGCATCCGTTGGCGCTGCAACTGGGTGGCAGCGTGCCGGCCCAACTTGCGGCCTGCGCGCGGCTGGCCGAGGACGCCGGCTATGACGAGGTCAACCTGAACGTTGGCTGCCCCAGCGACCGGGTGCAGAACAATATGATAGGCGCCTGCCTGATGGCCCATCCGGCGCTGGTGGCCGAGTGCGTCAAGGCCATGGGTGACGTCGTCGATATCCCGGTGACGGTCAAGCACCGCATCGGCATCGATGGCCGCGACAGCTATGCCGAGCTCCGTGATTTCGTCGGCCAGGTCAGCGAGGCTGGCTGCCGAAGCTTCACCGTGCATGCGCGCATTGCCATCCTCGCCGGGCTCTCGCCCAAGGAGAACCGCGAGGTGCCGCCCCTGCGCTACGAGGTGGCGGCGCAACTCAAGCAGGACTTCCCCGATCTGGAAATCATCCTCAACGGTGGCATCAAGACCCTGGCCGATTGCCAGGCGCACCTCGAGACCTTCGACGGGGTGATGCTCGGCCGCGAGGCCTACCACAACCCCTACCTGCTGGCCGATGTGGACCAGCGGTTGTTCGGCAGCACGGCTCCGGTGATCAGCCGGACCGGTGCCCTGGACGCCATGCGCCCCTATATCGCCCAGCACCTGGCCGACGGCGGCGCCCTGCACCATATCACCCGGCATATGCTCGGCCTGGGACAGGGCTTTCCGGGTGCCCGGCGTTTCCGTCAGCTGCTGTCCGTCGATATCCACAAGGCAACCGATCCCATGGCCTTGCTCGATCAGGCCGCCGAATTGCTTGGCGGGCGCTGAGCCTTTTCGGCAGGCCCTCAACGATGGCGCCATGGCTGGCGCCTCGAAGCCAGGGGGCAGGGTGGTGACGTCGTTAACGGGGGCTCTTGACTCATAAAAATCCTTACATCAGAGTAAGGATAACGCTTAAGGAGGTCGGCATATGGCAACCGCAACCCTTACTTCGAAAGGTCAGGTTACGATCCCCGCTCAGGTCAGGGTCTCGCTCGGATTGAACGCGGGAGACCGCATCGAGTTCGTCGCGCAAGCCGATGGCACCTTTCTCATCATGCCCGCGATACAGTCGGTGAAAGCACTCAAGGGCCTGATTCGTAAACCGGCCACCCCGGTCAGCATCGACGACATGAATGCTGCAATAGCTGCATGCGGAGCTGCGGCTCGATGATCGGCCTGGATACCAATGTGCTGGTGCGTTACGTTGCCCAGGATGATCCGCAGCAGTCCGCGAAGGCTTCAGCATTGATGGAGGCACTGACGCCGGAACGCCCCGGTTTTATCTCGTTGGTATCAGTTGTGGAGCTGGTATGGGTACTGCAATCCTGCTACCAGTCCACCAAGCCAGAGATTGTCGAAGTATTGGAAACCATGCTGCGGACCAAGGAGCTGATCGTGGATCGCGCCGAAGTGGTGTGGCAGGCCGTGCGGATATTCTCGGCGGCCAAGGCGGACTTTGCGGATTGCTTGATCGAACGCTGTGCGAATGCGGCCGAATGTGAATATACGGTGACGTTTGACCTCAAAGCCGTCAAAACGGTTGGCATGCGGCAGCTAGTCTGACGGTGCGTGACTTGTCCAGGGTGGGCCGCAGCGCCTGGTCAGTGGCCGCAGGAAGAAACGCCAGTGCCTATCGGTCCAATCCATCATCGGAACCACGCGGATTGCTCGGCACTCGTCAGCCGCCTGTGAACACGGGTACGATAATTCGGATATTGACGCTGAGATCGAGGCGGCTAGGGTGCTACGCAAGGACGCGATTCTGGCTGTCTACTCACCGCCGGAAGGCTACGAAGACAGCGACGGCCGCGATCTGCAGGTCTACCTGGATCAGAACTACACCAATGCCCTTGGGCCGCTGCATGAGGAATACCGTGAGCGCGCCATACCCTTGGACGGATTCGAGGGGCAACAGCCTCTGCATATTTTCGTCGCCGCCGGTGTGGATCTTGCTATCTCCAAACTAGGTCGCTTCACGGAAAATGATCAATCGGATATCGAACAGCTCATCGAATGCGGGCGTGTCGATGCTGAGCAGTTTGTTACACTGGCAACTTAGGCCATCGATTACGCTGTGGGCAACAAAAGCGCAATGCTCAGTTGTCTTCACCTCGTGACGGAACCCTATGTGGAGGAAGGCCGAGATGCGACGCCTGAACCCTGAACCTAGCGTTGGCATGCTCCTGGAAAGTGTGACCCAGCAGCGTCCCAGCCAAGTTACGTCCGCTTCACTCGTGGCGCTGGCCAAGCAGCTGTGGTACGAGGACCGTAACTTGGTGCCGGTGCTACAGCGCGAAGTGGCCGGTTGGCGAAACACTGAGCAAAAGCAACGTGCCCTCTACCTAGTCGATCTGCTACGCCGCTTTCCCTGTGTGTCGACGGACAAGGCCGCCCGCCTGAAAAATTTCGTCATCTGTTGGACGAGCCTGAAACCGGCACAACCTTCACTGCATGCCAGCCAACTCGTTGCCCGCTACCAGCTCGACAAGCTGGCCAATGAGTGGGGGCTGGAGGAAGACGTCAGCAAGCAGATGCAGGACGTTCTGGCCTTTCAAACGCGCCATTACGCCGCTACCCAAGACGTGAAAACCAGTTATTCAGAAGAGGCTTCGACCGCGAGCGTGCGCTCAGGCTAAACTGGTAAGTTGCATCCGGTCGCGAAAAGGGCCTGTGACACCGTACGCTTACAGAGCCCTATCTTTGCCCGTCTTGCGATTTTGCGCGCAGCGCTGGGTTTCGCCGGACAGCGGCTCTACGCCAGCCTACGGGCATCGCCGAAGCGAGCCGGGGTCGCGCGCGGAGCGGCTTTCGCCTTCAGGCATCCATCATCCATTTAGCCAGTCCGTGGCGCCCGCTGACGCCCAGCTTGGCCGCGGCGCGCTTGAGGTAGGTTTCGACCGAGCTGCTCTTGACGCACAGCTTCTCGGCCATCTCCCGTACGGTCGAGCCGATGAGAAACTCCAGGCAGGCTTCCTTTTCCCGCGCCGATAACAGGACGTCGCAGCGCATCAGCCGTTCATTGAAATCCAGTTGCAGCTGCGTCAGGCCGGCTGACAGGGGCGATCCCGCGGCTCCGTCGGCGGTCTTTGGCTGCGGTTCCTGACGGCAGAGCCGGGCGTGCCGCTCCACCAGCGGTAGCAGCGTCTCCGAAAGACTCTTGAGAAAGGATAACTCCTGCAAGGAGAAGTCACGCTGCATCTGCGTCCGATGCAATGAGATCAGGCAGCGCCTATTGGCCTTGCGTGAGATCAGGCTGCATTGATGGGGATAGCCTGGGGACCTGTGGCCTGTCGCGTCGGTTATCGCGGGGTTCAGATGGATCAGCAGCGAATTGTCGACCTCGATTACCCGTTTGAGCAGCGGGTTATCGTCGCACTTCAGGGCCGCGAGGCTGCACGGGTTTTGCGGAGGGAGGCTGTCCAGGGCGCCCGCGCTGCCCAGCGCTTGAATAGCCATGACACTCGATTGACTCTTGTCTATCGTCCATTCGCTCACTTCGACCCAACTGAGGGCGACCGATTTGGCGATCAGTCGGTACATGCTCGGCACGAAATGATCCTGGCCCACGCTGGAGATCAACTGTCCCAGTTCGACAAAGTAGGATTGCGGTCTTTCGATGTAGAGCTGTGGGTGCTTGATAGTGACGATCCGACTCATTGTTTTTCATCCATATCCCGAAATACCCGAACCGGCCTTACCCGCCGGGGCCTGGGGATGGCTACTTCCATTTATCGACAATCCAATTGCTGCAAGGCCTTAAAGAAGCGCTTCTAAAGGGTCGCTTCTAAAGGGTCGCTTCTAAAGAATCGCTTCTACCTGCGCAGAATATTTAAGCCCATGGGCCCTGTCTGTCGGGGAAAACAGGGGCAAACAGCGCTGCAGGGGACAAAAAAACGGATGGGGCAGCATTGCGGCCTTGCTTAATGCCGAAGGTGCGTGGGCGGCGGGGGCGGTGACGG
>DATDTH010000708.1:0-6991 GCA_035290985.1 Pseudomonas sp.
CGAGCAAGTGGAGGTAGTGGTGCGCTGGCGTGACCGGGAAATCCGCCAGAACACCAGCCTGCAGCGTGCACTGGGCTCGCTGCTGGGCGCGTTGGGGGCGACCTCGGGTTGTCCGCATACGCGCAAGCTGAAAGCCATGGCCTGGTTCCACTGGCCCTTCAGCACTTCGGACGAAACCCTGTACCGCGCCCTCGGCACCTACCTGTTGGGGCAGCACCTGCGGCAGAAGCGCGGCTTGGAGCCGGACTGGTCGATGGCGGGGCTGCGCGAACTGTACCGCAACCTGCGGCAGGTCAATCTGGCCATGGTCGGCCGCCTGCGGGCGGCGGCCGACGAGGACTCCAGCCTGAACGGCCTGATCCTGCTGGACCTGCTGGCGGCCGACACCCTGTACGTGCTGGATCAATATGGTGGGGAACTGGATCGGTATTTCGAGGGGTATTTCGACTAGAACTGCAGGATTTCGCTTCGCTTTACGCCTACGAACCGCTTCGGTGACGCCTATAGGTCAGGGTGCAACGGGGCGCCGTAGGGTGCGCTCAGCGCACCGCAGCGCTTCGGCGAAACCCGTTGCCCCGGATCGCGCCAAGGCTTATTCGGGCCCCGGCCTGCCTCTGGGCGCAACCGGGGCGTTAACCGCTAAAGCCGAGCCGCGCCTTCCAGTGCTGTTCCAGGTGCTGGGTGTCGTGATCCTTGGGGTGGAACCCGGGGCGGTAGTAATCCAGGTACGGTCCGATCAGCCGGGTGATAAAGCCGTCGCGCCAGTTGAACAGGGTGGTCAGGCCGTTCTTCCAGCCGCGCCAATTGAACAGTTGGCGGTCCTTGCGCAGCAGGTCGACCTGGAACCAGCCGATCACCGCGAAGAAGATGACCGTGGACAGCGCCATCGTGGTCACGCGGGTAAAATAGCCGCCGCCGATCGCCTGGTAGGCATCATAGGCCACGGCCTTGTGCTCGTTCTCCTCGATGGCGTGCCACATCCACATCTTGTACATCTTCGGATCGTCCATCTGGGTGGTCAGATCCTCACGGCGTAACAGTTGTTCGGCCATGGTCGCGGTGAAGTGCTCCAGCGCGCACGTGGCGGCCAGGCGCTGTTTCTTGGTGGATATCTTGCTGATCCACTCGAGCAAGACCTTGATCCGCAGTTCGAGCACATTCAGGTCGATGCCGTGCTCGGCGGCGTATTCGTTGTAGGTGGCATGTTCCTTGGAATGCATTGCCTCCTGGCCGATAAAGGCGCTGATGTCCTTCTGCAGTTGCGGATCATCGATCCGGTCGCGCACGCCACGGACGCTGTCGACGAAGAATTTTTCACCGTAGGGAAACAACGAAGACAGGTTGTTCATGAACTGACTCATGAAGGGGTCGCCGCTCCACCAGTATTTGGCGGTCTGGGTGAAGCTGAAATCCATGCGCCGTACGGGAAAGCTGGCTTGCGGCAGGGCTGAACGGGTCATGACGAGCATCCTCGGGTTCGTTGCCGCGACTGGGTGCGGCTGTTCTTGTTTTAAAGTTACGAACGACACCAGTAACTGTGTCAGTGAACGCTGTCACTATCGATCAATGGTCGAGCTTGCGCGAGCCCTGGAAGGCCAACTTTCGACGGGTTTTGCGGGGGGGCGGAGGGCTGCGGCCCGATGGACCGCGCAGGGTGCGGGTGTGCACCCGCTGATGGCCCGGGGCTGACGCCGGGCGGGCCGGGATCAGCCGCTGAGGTTGCCGCCGGCCAGGGCGCAGAGCTGCAGGGGATCGAGGATATGCACGTCCTTGCCCTCGGCGGAGATCAGGCCGTTTTGCTGGAAGCGGGTGAAGACCCGGGACACGGTTTCCACCGCCAAGCCCAGGTAGTTGCCGATTTCGTTGCGCGACATGGACAGGCGGAAATGGTTGGCCGAGAAGCCACGGGCGCTGAAACGCGCCGACAGGTTCACCAGCAGGGTGGCGATCCGCTCGTCGGCGGTTTTCTTCGACAGCAGCATCATCATCTGCTGATCGTCGCGAATCTCCCGGCTCATGACCCGCATCAGCTGGCGCCGCAATTGCGGCAGCTGCACGGTCAGTTCGTCGAGCTTGTCGAAGGGGATTTCGCAGACCGAGGTGGTTTCCAGCGCCTGGGCCGAGACCGGGTAGGTGTCGCTGTCCATGCCGGACAGCCCGACCAGTTCGCTGGGCAGGTGAAAGCCGGTGATCTGCTCATCGCCGCTGTCCGACACGCTGAAAGTGCGCAGGGTGCCAGAGCGCACGGCGAACACCGAGCCGAAGCTGTCGCCCTGGCGGAACAAGAAGTCGCCTTTTTTCAAGGGGCGGCCGCGCTTGACGATCTCGTCCAGGGCGTCCATGTCGTTGAGGTCCATGGACAGCGGCAGGCAGAGCCCGGACAGGCTGCAGTCTCTGCAGTGCACCGGGGCTAACGAACGGGCTTTGCTGGGTTCGGACATGAAAGGGCTCCTTGCGGGCGTGCTTAGCGGCAAAGAATAACCCAGGGGTACCTGCCGCCGCCAGCGCGCGCTGGACAAGTTGACCGATCATTCAAGCTTTCTGAGTTGCCGCCGAGAAAGCCAGGGAAGCAGGATTCACTTTTTTAGGGATCACCTCGAGAGAGTAAGGACGTGCAGATCAAACCGAATCACTTGATCGAACCGCGGGTCATGGCGGTGCAGCATCAAGCCGCAGCGCATCAGGCCGCGCCTGCCGATGGCGAGCTGAGTCAGGCATTCGACAGCCTGCGGGTGAGTCTGTCGGAGCTGGGCCGCAACCGTGCGGTGGCGCAGAGCGATGATATCGAACAGAGTGACCTGCCCGACACGATCAAGGAAACCCTCAAGCTGATTCGCGTACTCAAGGCCCTGATCGCCGAAAAGCAGGCTGAACTGGATGCCCTGATGGCTGATCGCAGCCTGGATCCTGATCGCCGTATGCAGGCTATGGAGGCCATGCAAGCGGAGCTGTCCTCGCTCAGTGGCGCCCTGGTCAGCGCCAATGCCAGCCTGATCAAGGCGCTACGCGAATCGGACCTGGGTCCCGAGCAACAGCAGCAGGCCGCGTTGCTGGCCACTAGATGATCCGGGAAAAGCGCTGGCGGTCCTGTCCGCCCAGGTAGCGGTCGAACAGCATGCACACCGAGCGTACCAGCAGGCGACCGGGCGGGAGAATCCGCATGCCCTCACGGCTCAGTTCGAGCAGGCCGTCCCGGGCCATCTGCTCCAGGGCCGGCCAGAGTTCGGCAAAATAGGCGCGAAAGTCGATGTTGAACGGCGCTTCGATGCTGGCGAACTCCAGGCTGAACTGGCAGATCAGCTGTTGGATCACCGCCCGGCGCAGGCGGTCGTCGGGCGTGCACAGCAGGCCTCGGCGCGTGGCCAGTCGGCCCTGGTCCAGGCATTCCTGGTACTGCTGCAGGTCGGTCTGGTTCTGGCTATAGAGGTCGCCGACCTGGCTGATGGCGGAAACCCCCAGGCCGATCAGGTCGCAATGGCCGTGGGTGGTGTAGCCCTGAAAGTTGCGCTGCAGGCTGCCGTCCTCCTGGGCGCAGGCCAGTTCGTCGTCGGGCAGTGCGAAGTGGTCCATGCCGATATAGCGGTAGCCGGCGGCGGTCAGTTGCTCGATGCTGCGTTGCAGCATGCGCAGTTTGTCCGCGGCGGACGGCAGTTGTTGCTCGTCGATCCGTCGCTGGGAGGGGAAGCGCTCGGGCAGGTGCGCGTAATTGAATACCGAGAGCCGATCCGGTTGCAGGGCGATGATGGCGTCCACCGTGCGGGCGAAGCTGTCGGGCGTCTGCCTGGGCAGGCCGTAGATCAGGTCGATATTGATCGAGCGGAACTGCAGGGTGCGCGCCGCTTCAACTATGGCCCGGGTTTCCTCCAGGCTTTGCATGCGGTTGATCGCGCGCTGTACCTCGGGATCGAGGTCCTGGACACCCAGGCTGACACGATTGAAACCCAGTTCGCGCAACAGGCCCATGCTGGTCCAGTCGGCCTCGCGCGGATCGATCTCGATGCCGTAGTCGCCGGCGTCATGGCCCAGTAGCTGGAAATGCCGGCGCAGGTGGGCCATCAGCCGACGCAGTTCGCCATGGCTGAGGAAGGTCGGCGTGCCGCCGCCGAAATGCAATTGTTCGACGGGCTGACTCGGGTCGAGCTGGCCGGCGATCAGCTCTATTTCCCGCTCCAGGCGTTCGAGATAGGGCAGGGCGCGACCACGGTCCTTGGTGATGACCTTGTTGCAGGCGCAGTAGTAGCAGATGTTGGCGCAGAACGGCAGGTGCACATAGAGCGACAGCGGGCGCCGGGCTGTGCGGCTGGCGCGCAGGGCCTGGCCCAGTTCGGTCGGGCCTATGCCGTCGTGAAATTCCACGGCGGTGGGGTAGGAGGTGTAGCGTGGGCCGGCCTGATCGTAGCGACGGATCAGGTCGGCGTCCCAGTAAGGCATAGGAAGCATGCGGGCGATTCCCGGTGGTGCAGGCAATGCCAGGGAGTCTAGGGGCGCGCGGCGCTGGTCCTTTTGATCTGGGTCAGGGGAGCAGCGGCAAGCCATAGAAGCAGCGACAAGCAGCAAGCTACAAGAAGGGAAGCAGCGGTAAGCTGCAAGCTTAAAGCCACATCCAGCCTGCTCACTTGCCGCTTAAAGCTTGCCACTTGAAGCTGCTCTAGTGCCCCATCAGCCAATGCTGGTGCGGGCCGGGCAGGGTCCAGAGGCCGAACAGCATGACCAGCAGGCCGCCGGCCATGCGCACGCCGCGTTTGCGCAGCACGGCGGTCAGGCGCTCGGCGGCCAGGCCGGTGGCCAGCAGCACCGGCCAGGTGCCCAGGCCGAAGGCCAGCATCAGCAGGGCGCTGTCCAGGGCATCGCCCTGGCTGGCAGCCCAGAGCAGGGTGCTGTAGACCAGGCCGCAGGGCAGCCAGCCCCAGAGCGCGCCGAGCACCAGGGCCCTGGGCAGGCTGTCGACCGGCATAAAGCGTCGGGTCAGGGGCTGGATCAATGACCAGAGGCCGCGGCCGAGGGCCTCGATCCGGGTCAGGCCGCTCCACCAGCCGGCCAGGTACAGGCCCATGGCGATCAGCAGCAGGGCGGCGATCACCCGCAAAACCATGGCCGCCGGGCTGCTGGCCAGGGCCCAGCCGCCCAGGCCGAGCAGCAAGCCGGCACTGGCATAGCTGAGGATGCGGCCGAGGTTATAGCTCAGCAGCAGGCGCAGGCGCCGGCTGCGTTGTTCGGCCGGAATCGCCAGGGTCAGGGCGCCCATCAGGCCGCCGCACATGCCCAGGCAATGGCCGCCGCCGAGCAGACCGAGAATCAGCGCCGAGACCAGTTGGGGCGCGAGTTCAAGCATGGGGCGGTGCCTGCTCGTCGCCCTGTGCCGAACCATCCTGGACCTGGCCGCGGGCTTCCTGCACGCCGGCCTGGTGCTGGGGGTCCTCGTCGTCGAACAGGATGCTGTGGGCCGGGCCGTCCATGTCGTCGTACTGGCCGCTGTCCACCGCCCAGAAGAACAGCCAGATGGCCAGGGCGACTATAAGCAGGGCGATCGGGATCATGATATAGAGCGCGGGCATGGGAACTCCAGGAACGTTCTTGTGTAGGGGCCAATTCATTGGCCTGGGGCCCGCCTGGCGAATGAATTGGCTATGTACTAGTTAAGTGTTGCGGCAGGCTGGAGGCCTTTGTAGGAGCGGGCCCTGCCCGCGATGCTATTGCAGGGCTAATTTCGCGGTCATGGGCTAGGCGCCCCCGACCGTCCTACGGGCTTTGCGCGCTTTTGACACCTCTTCTAGCAACAGCTAATTCATACACAGCCAATGAATTCACCCCCACAGTGGCTGCTGTGCGCCTAGACGGGTCAGGCGCAGGGCATTGAGTACCACCAGCAAGGAACTGAGCGACATGCCCAGGGCGGCCCAGAGCGGGGTGACCCAGCCGAGTGCGGCGAACGGCAGTATCAGGCCATTGTACAGGCTGGCCCAGGCCAGGTTCTCGATGATCACGCGCCGGGTGCGGCGGGCCATGGCGAAGGCCTGCACCAGGCTGTCCAGGCGGTTGGACAGCAGCACCGCATCGGCGCTGGTCTTCGCCAGGTCGGTGGCCGAGCCCATGGCCACGCTGATGTCGGCGCCGGCCAGCACCGGTACGTCGTTGACTCCGTCGCCGAGCATCAACACGCGCCGGCCCTGGGCCTGCAATTGCTTGAGCACGGCGAGCTTGGCGTCCGGGGTCAGGCCGCCGCGGGCATCGGCGATACCCAGTTGCGCGGCCACCTCGTGGACCATGGGCGAGCTGTCGCCGGACAGCAGCAGGGTCTGCCAGCCGCGTTCACGGCAGGCCGCCAGCAAGGCTGGGGCGTCCGTGCGCAGGCGGTCGTCCAGCACCAGCCAGGCCAGCGCGCCCTGTTCGTCGCCGAGCAACAACCACTGGCCCTGCTGGCCGGGTATCGCCGGTGTGGCGCCGCCGGCGAGCGCCGTCACGAAGCTCGGCTGGCCGATGCGCAGTCGGCGCCCCTCGACCCGACCGTCCAGGCCCAGGCCCGGCACGCTGTCGACCTGCTCGGCGGCCCGGGGCGCGCGGCCGAAGGCACGGGCAATGGGGTGTTCGGAGCGGTTCTCCAGGGCGGCGGCCAGGGCCAGGCAGGCGTCGGCGTCCAGCTCGCGCAAGGGGTGAATGGCGCTCAGGGTCAGGCGGCCCTCGGTCAGGGTGCCGGTCTTGTCGAAAATCACCGTGTCGATCTGGTTGAGCCCGTCCAGCACATGGCCGCGGGTCAGCAGCAGGCCGAGGCGGTGCAGGCTGCCGGTGGCGGCGGTCAGGGCGGTCGGGGTGGCCAGCGACAGGGCGCAGGGGCAGGTGGCGACCAGCAGGGCGAGGACTATCCAGAAGGCGCGCGAGGCATCGAGTTGCCACCAGATCAGGCCGACCGCTGCGGCCACCACCAAGACGATCAACAGGAACCACTGCGCCACCCGGTCGGCGATCTCCGCCAGGCGCGGCTTCTCACTCTGCG
>DATDTH010000709.1:0-2322 GCA_035290985.1 Pseudomonas sp.
GGCCAGGCTGGCCGGGCCGCTGGCCTGGATCCGGCTGTCCGGCAGCTGGGCACGCAGGGCGACGTCGAAGAACGCGCTCTCTGCGTCGGGCTGGGGCAGTTCCAGCACCAGGTCGAGGGGCGGCAGGCGGTTCTGGTTGACCTCGGCCAGGGCAAAGGCCATCAGCAGCAGGAACAGCGCCGGCATGACGAAGAGCACCGCCAGGGCGTGCAGGTCGCGGGACAGCAGCAGCCCTTCCTTGCGCACCAGGGCCCAGAGCCTCATAGCGGACCTCCGCAGACGTGCAGGTAGAGCTGTTCCAGGGACGGCCGGCCGAAACGCAGCAGGCTGGGCAGTTCCGGGCGCGCGGCGACGAACTCGGCTATCGCCGCCAGCGCGGCGCCGTCCAGGCATTCGATCCAGCAGCCGTGGGGCAGCCACTCGACGCCCAGCGCGAGCTCGGCCAGCCGCTCGCGCAGCCCCGGCGGGGCCTGGCTCGGCCATTCCAGCAACAGGCCATGCTGGTCGCCGAGCAACTGTTGCTTGTCCAGGTCCAGGCGTACCTGGCCATGGTCCAGGAGCAGGATGCGCTGGGCGACCCGCTCCACTTCGTCGAGGTAATGGCTGGTGTAGATCACCGCCTTGCCGGCGGCGGTCAGGGCCTCCACCGCACGCAGCAGCAGTTGCCGCGACTGGGCGTCGACGCCGACCGTGGCCTCGTCGAACAGGTAGAGCGGCGCCGGTTGCAGCAGGCCGATGGCGAAGTTCAGCCGCCGTTGTTCGCCGCCTGACAGGCGTGCGGCGCGCCGCCGCAGCTTGTCGGCCAGGGCGGTACTGTCGATCACCCCATCCAGGCGCTGGCGCCGTTCGGCCCCGCGCAGGCGGTAGAGGTCGGCGAACAGGGCGAGGTTTTCCCCCACCGTCAGGCCGGCATAGAAGGCCAGTTGCTGCGGCACCACGCCCAGCGCCGGATGGCGGGCCGGCTCGCCCTGCCACTGCAGCCGGCCCTGGTCGGGGCGCAGCAGGCCGCTGATCAGCGACAGCAGGGTGGTCTTGCCGGCCCCGTTGGGGCCGAGCAGGCCCAGGCATTCGCCCGGAGCCAGGCGCAGGTCAATGCCGGTCAGGGCCGGCTCGCTGGCTTCGGGATAGCGGTAACCGACGCCTGACAGCTCAAGCATAAACCAGCACCAACAGCAGTTTGCCGTCCAGCAACAAGCGGCCCTGGGCGCTGATGGCGAAGGCGTAGCTCGCACCGGCCGGGCTCAGGGCCTCCTGGGTGGCGCAGACCAGCAGCTCGCCGCTGCGCTGGTCCGGCTCGTGGTGCAAGTGGACCTGGCTGACCTTGCCGACCAGGGCCATCTCCAAGGCGGTCGCGTCGCCATACAGGGCACCATGGGCGGCGCACAGCTGGGCCGCGGCTTCGAACAGCAGGCAGGGCGAGGCGTCGGTGGCGATGCTGTCCAGGTGCGCCCAGTCGCTGAGGCCGCTGATCCGCTGCGCATCGTGGCTCAACAGGCGGTCCAGCCACAGGGCTTGGCCCTGGTGCGGCAGCAGGCTGTGCAGGTGCGTTCGGTCCATGGCATCCGGTCGCGGCGGGTGGGGCGGGCAGTGTACCAGCTGGCCGATGGAGCCGGGCCAGGCGGCAGCCTGGATCATTCCCAGTCCAGGCGCGCCAGTTGCCATTGGCCCTCTTCCAGCCACCATTCCATCTTCACCTGGTAGTGTCGGGCGCTGTCGGGAATCAAGCCCTCGGCCCCGGTCAGGGCCAGTTGGGCCTGGGTATGGCCCTTGTCGGGGTAGGTCGGATCGACCCGGCTGCTTTTCGACAGGGCCAGCACCTGGACGTTCTTGTGCCGCAAAAACAGCAGGACCATGCTGCGCTTGGCCCAGTCGCGGTCCAGGCTCTGCTGCTGGGCGCCAAATTGCGGGTGCAACTGATCGAGTACCGCGGCGGTTTTTTTCGCCTCGAGGCTGTCCTGCAATTGCTGCACGGCCGCTTCCAGGGCCGCCTGGGGATCGTCGCGACCACAGCCGGTCAGCAGCAGGGCGATAAGCAATACGAGGGGAGTAATCAGTCTTGCCGCCATGGGGAACTCCTGTTCCTGGGGTTTCATGGTTATGATGCCCGATACGGCGTGCGCAAAATCCACTGGAACAGGCACGCCTTCACAAAACCATAAGCGATACCCTGACGGGTGTTCGCCCGGCGCCAGAGGCATCGGGGGAATCGGGCCGGGACTTGACGGGTGTCGAATTTCAGGATGAATTGGGCGGTGCTCGATTGGCACCCTCTAACAAAGACTCTGGAGCGCACTATGCAGACGTTGTATCCGGATATTAAAC
>DATDTH010000710.1:0-2332 GCA_035290985.1 Pseudomonas sp.
TGGCCGAGGCCGAGGCCATCACCCAGGGTCATCAGGGTTTCGTGTTGCAGGTCGCCGCCAACTACGGTGGCCAGTGGGACATCGCCCAGGCCGCCCAGCGCCTGGCGCGGGATGTGCAAAACGGGCTGCTGGCGCCGGAGCAGATCACCCCTGAACTGCTGGAAAGTTGCCTGGTCACCGGTGGGTTGCCCCTGCCGGACCTGTGCATCCGCACCGGTGGCGAACACCGCATCAGCAACTTCCTGTTGTGGCAGTTGGCCTATGCCGAGTTGTATTTCTCCGACCTGTTCTGGCCGGATTTCAAACACGACGCCATGCGCAAAGCGCTGGCCGACTACGCGACCCGCCAGCGCCGTTTCGGTAAGACCGGCGATCAGGTGACCGCCGAGGCTCAGGCTTAATGTTGAAGCAACGCATCATCACCGCTCTGTTCCTGCTGCCGATCGCCCTGTGCGGTTTCTTTCTGCTGGAGGGTGGGCACTTCGCCCTGTTCATCGGCGCGGTCGTGACCCTGGGGGCCTGGGAGTGGGCGCGGCTGGCGGGGTTCGAGGCCCAGCCGAAGCGGGTCGCCTATGCCGTGCTGGTGGCGCTGCTGCTGGGGGGGCTGTACCGCCTGCCGGCCCTGGCGCCTTGGCTGCTGGCCGTGGCCGTGCTCTGGTGGGCGCTGGCGACCCTGCTGGTGCTGAGCTATCCGGGCAGCAGCCGCTACTGGGGCGGCGCGCCGGGCAAGCTGCTGATCGGCCTGCTGATCCTGCTGCCAGCCTGGCAGGGGCTGATGCTGCTCAAGGCCTGGCCGCTGGGCAACCTGCTGATCCTGGCGGTGATGGTGCTGGTCTGGGGCGCGGATATCGGCGCCTATTTCTCCGGCAAGGCCTTCGGCAAGCGCAAGCTGGCGCCGCGGGTCAGTCCCGGCAAGAGCTGGGAAGGGGCCATCGGTGGGCTGTTGTTCAGCCTGGGCCTGACCCTGGCGGTCGGCCTCTATCGTGGCTGGGCCTCGGCCGACCTGGCCCTGGCGTTGCTCATCGCGGCCGGAGTGGTGGCCATTTCGGTGGTCGGCGACCTGACCGAAAGCATGTTCAAGCGCCAGGCCGGGGTGAAGGACAGCAGCCAGCTGCTGCCGGGCCATGGCGGCGTGCTCGACCGCATCGACAGCCTGACCGCAGCGGTGCCGGTGTTCGCGGTGTTGCTCTGGCTGGCAGGCTGGGGCCTGCTGTGAGTCGGCCGCAACAGATCTGCGTGCTGGGGGCGACCGGCTCCATCGGCCTCAGCACCCTGGATGTGATTGCTCGTCATCCCGCGCGTTACCAGGTTTTCGCCCTGAGCGGTTTCAGTCGCCTGGATGAGCTTCTGGCCCTGTGCCTGCTGTACCGCCCGCGCTTCGTGGTGGTGCCCGAAGGGCGCGCGGCCCATTGCCTGGACGGCTTGCGCGCGGCCGGCCTGCAGACCCGGGTGCTGGAGGGCGAGGCCGGGCTCTGCGAGGTGGCGGCCCATCCCGAGGTGGATGCGGTGATGGCGGCCATAGTCGGTGCGGCCGGCTTGAAGCCGACCCTGGCGGCGGTGGAGGCGGGCAAGAAGGTGCTGCTGGCCAACAAGGAAGCCCTGGTGATGTCCGGCGCCTTGTTTATGCAGGCGGTGCGCCGCAGTGGCGCGGTGCTGCTGCCGATCGACAGCGAGCACAACGCGATCTTCCAGTGCCTGCCGGGCGACTATGGTCGTGGCCTGGCGCCCGTGGGCGTGCGGCGTATCCTGTTGACGGCATCCGGCGGGCCCTTTCGCGAGACGCCCCTGGCCGAGCTGGAGGCGGTGTCCCCCGAGCAGGCCTGTGCTCACCCGAACTGGTCCATGGGCCGCAAGATCTCGGTGGATTCGGCGAGCATGATGAACAAGGGCCTGGAGCTGATCGAAGCCTGCTGGCTGTTCGACGCCAAGCCGGCCCAGGTCGAGGTGGTGATCCACCCCCAGAGCGTGATCCATTCCCTGGTCGACTATGTCGACGGCTCGGTCCTGGCGCAGTTGGGCAACCCGGACATGCGCACGCCCATCAGCCATGCGCTGGCCTGGCCGGAGCGGATCGAGTCGGGAGTGGCGCCGCTGGATCTGTTCGCCATCGCCCGCCTGGATTTCATGCGTCCCGACGAAACACGGTTTCCCTGCCTGCGCCTGGCGCGCCAGGCGGCCGAGGCGGGCGGCACGGCGCCGACCCTGCTGAACGCGGCGAACGAGGTGGCGGTGGCGGCCTTTCTCGAACGGCGCATCCGCTTCCCCGAGATCGCGCGTATCATCGACTCCGTATTGAATGCCGAGCCGGCCAGGGTGGTCGACGACCTCGAGG
>DATDTH010000711.1:0-5026 GCA_035290985.1 Pseudomonas sp.
CAGCGCGTGGCCCTGGCCCGCTCGCTGGTCACCCGCCCGCGCCTGCTATTGCTGGATGAACCACTGTCGGCGCTGGATGCGCGGATTCGCAAGCACCTGCGCGAGCAGATCCGGCAGATCCAGCGTGAGCTGGGCCTGACCACCATTTTCGTCACCCATGACCAGGAAGAAGCCCTGGTGCTCTCCGACCGCATCGTGCTGATGAACCAGGGCCGCATCGTCCAGAGCGGCGACGCCGAGACCCTCTATACGGCACCCGTGGATGCCTTCGCCGCCGGCTTTATCGGCAACTACAACCTGCTGGATGCCGACAGCGCCAGTCGCCTGCTGCTGCGGCCGGTCACCAGCCGCATCGCCATCCGCCCGGAAGCCATCCGGCTCGGCGCCCAAGGCGGCATCGAGGCACGGGTGTGCAGCCACAGCCTGCTGGGCAATGTGATCCGCTACCGGGTCGAGGCCCGAGGCGTCGAGCTGCTCGTAGACGTGCTGAACCGCTCGGCCGATGACCTGCACCCCAGCGGCCAGCAGCTGACGCTGGCCATCGACCCCTCTGCGATTTGCGAGGTGGCCTGATGGCCCTGGCAATCTTCGACCTGGACGACACCCTGATCGACGGCGATTGCGCCAGCCTGTGGAGCCAGCAGATGGCCCGGCTGGCGTGGGTCGACGGCGAGTCTTTCCTGCGCCGCGACGCCGAGCTGATGGCCGCCTACGCCGAAGGCAAGCTGGCCATGGAGGACTATATGGCCTTCAGCCTGTCGCCCCTGGTCGGTCGCACCGAGGAGGAAGTGGCCTTCGTGGTCGCGCCCTTCGTCGAGGAGGTGATCGAGCCGCTGATCCATGGCGATGCCTGTGCCTGCCTAGCCCGGCATCGCGCCGCCGGCGATCGCCTGCTGGTGATTTCCGCCTCCGCGCATTTTCTGGTCAGCGCCATCGCCGAGCGCCTGGGGGTCGGCGAGGTGCTGGCCATCGACCTGGACCAGGCCCACGGCCATTACAACGGCCAGACCCGCGGGGTGCTGACCTACCGCGAAGGCAAGGTCACCCGCCTGCTCGACTGGCTGCAGGCCGAAGGCGAAAGCCTGGACGGTGCCTACTTTTATTCCGACTCGCGCAACGACCTGCCGCTGCTGCAACGGGTCGCCTTCCCCCACGCGGTCAACCCCGACCCGGTGCTGCACGCGCATGCGGAAAAAGCCGGTTGGCCGATCCTGCGTTGGCGCTGAACGCGCCCCTGTTCGAGGTCGCCATGGCATAGGCGGCCCCACCCGCCCGAAAAAACGGACGCGCCTGCTCTGGTAAACTCGGTTAAAACCCAGATAGTGATAGAGCCGCGTGCCTAAGCACTATCCATTAGCGAAACCTATTCGGCGGGAAAGATGAGAGAAAGCCTGAGACAGAAGATCATCGAGGTCTGCACCCGGAAAATCGAACAGAAAGGCGAAAGCGTGGGGTTGTCGTTCTATGCCTTTTTTGCCAACAAGAACGATGATCCGCACTTGCTGATGGAAGCCGCGCAGTGGTGGATTTTGACCCATGGCTTCGATCACTTCGAAAAAGCCACAAAGATCAGGACAATCGTTCAAACCAACCAGTGACCACCGCCCGTCCCCGCATGCGGCACAACGGCCAACCCGGATAAACCCATGGCGCCCTAAGGCGCCATTGATAACAGAGCGGATCAGAACGCCCAGCGCACCTTCACCGAGGCCGTCTGGTTGAGGAAGTCCTCGCGGCCTTCCAGGTCGTAAGTGGCACTGAGCTGGGTTTGCTCGTTTGCCGCGTAGCTCAGGCCCAGGCCCGCGGTTTTCACCCAGGGGCTCGGGTCCAGGCCACGGGTGACGAAGCTGGCCGTCGGCGCGCCAGCAAAGGTCGAGGTCAGGCTGGCCTGGTCGTTGATCAGGTCGTAGCCCAAGCCGAGCTTGGCGCTGAGGTTGAGCCGCTCGCTCAGGGCGTGGTCGAGCTGGCCGTCGACGCCGAGGATCAAGGCTTCGGTGCGGTTGTCGTTCACCTCGAGGTTCAGCGCATCGGCGCCTTTCGCGTCGTAGGCCTCGTCGCGCATCCAGGTGTAATCGAGGCGCAGCGCGGGGATGAAACGGGTCTGCTCGGTCCACTGCAGGCTATGGGACAGGGCACAGCCCAGATGCGCGCTCCAACTGGAGTAGTCGGCCTCGGCCTGGCGAGTCAACCCGCCGAAATCGATATCGCGCTGGCCCTCGTTATTATGCCGACCGGCATCCAGCTGGTAGTCCAGGACTGTGGCTTCGCTCAGGTCGTGGCTGCCGTAGAGCATGGCCTGGAAGCTGTCCACCTTGGCGCTCTGGCGGGCGACCCGGGAGTCGTTGTTCACGTCGGTGCGCGCGTAGGCAAAGGCCAGGCCCAGGCGATCGACCGCCGACAGCGTGGCATCGCTGCCCAGCACCAGGCCGCTGGTGTCGGCGTCGTAGCCAGGCACGCCGCCGCGCTCATCCTGATCGGCCCAGCTGCCGAAGGCCTTCATCCAGAGCTGCTCGTCGCCCAGGAAACCTTCGCCGGACGAACGCCCTTGCAGCTGGCCCTGACGCTCGCGGATCACCCGACTGGTGCCACGCAAGGCATTGGCGGTGGCCAGGTTGGTGGAGAACAGTGGCAAGGTCTGACTCAGCGCATCAGAGACCTCCTGCCCGGTTTCCAGGCTGCCCAGGGCATCGATTACGGTCTGCATCTCACCGCCGGCGTCGCCCTCGCCGATAATGCCGTCGAAGACCGCCGCCGCGCCCAGGGCCATTGTATTACCCGCCGCACGGGTGGATTTCACGGCGGTCACGCCTTCGATAATTTCGAAGTCGATGTAGTTGTCTTCACTGCCCTCGCCGTAATGGGCGATCGACTTGAAGTTAAACAGGGCACTGTTGTCGGTAACCTTACTGAAGTTACCGGTTAATCCGCTAGCATATACAACGCCCTCGAGCTTTTCTCCGACTGCCAGTCGGGTGGCCCCGGTATTACCCTCAAGGACATTCACCCCGGCAGTGGCTCCAGGTTCGAGTGTCACATCACCGAAAACCGTCAATCCACTGTGTTAATCCTGACCTGTACCGTAGGCACCAATGACCAGCTTTCCTGTCGCCGTCTGCAAGTAGCTACCGAAGACAACTGACTGGTCGCCCCATTCCTCACCACCGGTTTCAGGCAAATTGATCAGACCGGCGTTTTCAACCACCATCTCCGGCCCATATACAGATAGCTTGCCGTTTAGTACGCCGCCGGCATGGTTATTGAGCGTGCCTGCATATCCATTAACCGAAAACGAGTAGCCTTCTCCATTACCCGCAGTAGCCGACAGAACACCAAAATTATCGAAAACACCACTAAAACTTTCTATATAAACGGCTCTAGCTGTTGTACTAAAATTGTCGCCCAATGCTTCGGCCGTGATGGTACCGGCATTGGTAAAGGTGCCAGAGGCAGCGCCAACGTAAAGACCGAATGCATTCGCACGGCTCCCCTCGGCGAACGCTGAGATATGACCGGTCGAATCGTTGATAAATTCGCCCTCCATACCTGAGACGTCAACTCCAACAGCCCCCCCAAAAAAACCATGACTCGCATCGGCAACGGCAGCGATACTGCCCTCGTTCCGCAATATACCGGTTGAGCCAATGCCGCCCTGCAGGCTGACTGCCAGCGCCGATGCGAAGAAATACTCATCGTTTCGTTCGGCGGAGATACTGCCCTTATTGATCAGCTCGCCGTTCAATTCGCTGCCAACTACCAAGCCCATGATGGAATATGAATGATTACCCGCATATTCAATATGGCCTGCGTTGGTCAGCGTGTGGGGCTCCGTTCTTTTTACTCGAGTCTGATTGGCATCGCATTGACACAAATGAATGCTGTATCCGCTCATTGCATTGCTTGGCCGTGGCCGCCGCCGAGCATATTGCTACTATCGCTAACAGTATGGGAGTACCAGAAAACGAATCGATCCCCAACGCCTGAGTTCGCCATGGGAATAACCCAACGGTTGGCTGTAATCGGGTTGCTCACGCTGCTGCTGGCCGGCTGCCTGGGCCCCGGCCTGAGCGAGCGCCGCGCCGCCTCGGCCAGGGTCGCCACGGATGCCGGATGGCGACCGCTGCAGTTGGATGGCGGCCCCTTCGTCTTGACTGCATTCGTCCCGGCCACCTTGAGCCGCGCCGACACCCTGACCCTCTATATAGAAGGCGACGGCCTGGCCTGGGTCGACGCCGCCACGCCGTCCTTCGACCCGACGCCGCTGAATCCCCTGGCGCTGCGCCTGGCACTGCGCCAGCCGTCAGGGTCAGCCGCCTACCTGGCACGACCCTGTCAGTATGTGGCGGAGGCGGACTGGCGGAATTGCGCGCGCAAATACTGGACCAGCCATCGTTTCTCACCCGAGGTGATCGAGGCCAGCAACCAGGCGCTGGAGCAGTTGAAGCGCAAATTCGGCGCCCAGCGCCTGGTTCTGGTCGGTTATTCCGGCGGCGCGGCGGTGGCGACCCTGCTGGCCGCCCGGCGCGACGATGTGGAATGGCTGATCACTGTGGCGGGCAACCTGGATCATCAGACCTGGACGGCACTCGACACGCTGAGCCCACTGAGCGGTTCGTTGAACCCAGCCGATGCGTGGCACCAACTGATAAGGGTGCCGCAAATTCATTTTATCGGCGCCCAAGACCAGAGCGTTCCCCTGACGGTCGCGGATGCCTACCGGAAGCGCTTCCCGCCCAATGCGCTGCCGAGGCTGCAGGTTCTGGAGGGGTTCGATCATCGCTGTTGCTGGGTCGCGGCATGGCCGGCGCTGTACCGGGAAGCCCTGCCCTGAAATCGACAAAACCCGGCAGGTTCGCACCTGCTGGGCTTTTTTAGTTACAGCGCGAAGACCTCAGACCGAGCGGATCAGGTAATCGAAGGCGCTCAGGGAGGCCTTGGCGCCCTCGCCCACGGCTATCACGATCTGCTTGTAGGGCACGGTGGTCACGTCGCCGGCGGCGAAGATGCCCGGTACCGACGTCTCGCCCCG
>DATDTH010000712.1:0-3784 GCA_035290985.1 Pseudomonas sp.
TGAACCGCGCCGCGGCTGTGGCCATGGCCGAGGGGCCCCTGGCCGGCCTGCAACTGATCGACGCCCTGCTGGCCCGCGGCGAGCTGCTGGACTATCACCTGGCCCATGCGGCGCGGGCCGACCTCTGCCGACGCCTGGGGCGCACGGCGGACGCCCGCGCGGCCTACATGCGGGCCCTGGCGCTGGCGCGTCAGGACGCGGAGCGGCGTTTCCTCCAGCAACGCCTGGACGAATTGCCTGACTGACAACGATCTTAAGCCTGCCGCCTGGGGTGCGTCGTGCGCACCGGGAGGTCGATGTGGCGGCGATGTTTCGGCGGTGCGCTGAGCGCACCCTACGGGACTGCATTCCGTCCGGACTTGTGTAGTTACCGGGCGCGCCTTTGTAGGGTGCGCCGTTGCGCACCGGGAGGTCGGTGTGGCGGCGATGCTTCGGCGGTGCGCTGAGCGACCCGATCAGGTTCTGTGTTTTCGTAGCGGACAGGTGAGGTCCGCGCGCTTTGGTATTGGTACTTCTATTTGACACAATTGCTTCCTGGTGAAATATTACAAATAAGTTCTTAAAAATAATATTTATGTAATTTCGCCGGCTCTCGCCAGGCGATGGGGAGGGGGATGAAGCTCACGGCCAAGACGCTGATTCTCGACTTGCTGCTGGCCAGCAATGGCCGGCCGCTGTTGGCCCGGGATGCGGTGATAGCCGCGGCGCTGTTCGGTATCAGCGAAAACACTGTACGCGTGGCCCTGGCACGTCTGTCCGCCGACTCCCTGTTGGAAGGGGCGGGGCGCGGCAGCTACCAGCTGGGGCCCATGGCCATGGAGCTGGCCGGCGATGTGGCGACCTGGCGCACGGCGGAGCAGCGGATCCGTCCCTGGCACGGCGACTACCTGGCGGTGGTCAGTGCGGCGCTGGGCCGCAGCGACCGCGCGGCCTTGCGCCGTCGCGAGCGGGCCTTGCAGCTGCTGGGGTTTCGCGAACTGGAAAAGGGCCTGCATATCCGCCCCAATAATATCGAGGCCAGCGTCGAGGCCGTGCGCCAGCGCCTCTACAGCCTGGGACTGGAAGCCCAGGCGCGGTTGTTCGTCGCCTCGGACTTCGACTCGGTCGGCGATGAGCAGATCCGCGCGCTCTGGGATGGCCTGGCGCTGAACACGAGCTATCGTCAGCTCAGTCAGCAACTGGAGGCCTGGTTGCAGCGTTCCCTGGTGCTCGAACCCGAGGTGGCCGCCCGGGAGTCTTTCCTGCTCGGCGGCCGGGCGATTCGCCAGGTGGTGCGCGACCCCTTGTTGCCCGAGCCCATGGTCGATACCGCCGCGCGCCATGCCTTCGTCGAGTGCGTGCGGCGTTTCGACCAAGCGGGCCAGTTGATCTGGCAACGCGTGCAGCAGGTCCCGCCGCGGGACCACGAGACGCCCAACGCGCATCCAACCCATTGAACCCGCCAGGAGCCACTGCCATGCCTGCCCAAGACAGACGACCCCGGATCGGCGAACTCTTCAGTCGTGAGGAAATCCGCCAGTTGACCCGGCGCTCCGATGCCATGGGAGTCTGGGCGGTCGGTTCGACCTGGGTGGTGATCGGCCTGAGCTTCGCCGCCCTGGCCTATGCCAGCAGCCATTTTCCGTTCTGGGCCCTGGTGCCGACCTTTTTCTTGGTGCTGCTGATTATCGCCGGGCGCCAGCTGGCGCTGGCCATCCTGCAGCATGACGCCGCTCACGGCACCCTGTTCAAGAGCGCCTGGGGCAACGATGTGCTGACTGACTGGCTGTGTGCACGGCCGATCTGGAACGAGTTGCACAAATACCGGCCCTACCACCTGGTGCACCATGCCAGGACGTCGTCCGAACAGGACCCGGACCTGTCGCTTACGGCCAATTTCCCCACCACCCGCCGTTCCCTGGCGCGCAAGCTGCTGCGTGACTTGTCGGGCGCCTCGGGTCTGAAGTTTCTCCTCGGTCGCCTGCTGATGGACGCCGAGGTGCTCAAGTGGACGGTGGCCAACGATGTCCAGCGCCTGCCGGCGGCCGGGCGTCGCTGGCCCGATCACCTGCGGGCCTTCCTGAAAAACAGCGCGGGCATGTTTATCGCCAACGGCGTGCTGTTCGGCCTGCTCTGGGCGAGCGGCCAGGCCTGGCTCTATGGGGTCTGGGTGCTGGCCTATGTCACGCCGTTCCCCTTGCTGGTGCGCATCCGTTCCATGGCCGAACATGCCTGCACTGAAACCAGCCCCGACACCCTGCGCAACACCCGCACCACCGCGGCCGGCTTTCTGGCCCGGGCCACGGTGGCGCCCTTGCGGGTGAACTTCCATATCGAACACCACCTAATGGCGTCGGTGCCGTATTTCCGCCTGCCCCAGCTGCACCGGATGCTGCGTGAACGCAACCTCACCAGCCCGCCACCAAGCTACCTCGAGGTGTTGAGGATTGTTAGCAGCCGGTCTGCGGGCTGAGCTTCTTAGTAAAGACCCTCACTCGTCATATCCGTTTTCTGCATGGGTATCGCTGCGCTCCACCCATCCTACGGACTGGTAGTTCCGTAGATACCGTCTTGCGGCTCGGTCAGCAAGCGCCCAGTTTTCGCACCGCGACGTCGGTGTGGCGGCGAGGCTTCGACGGTGCGCTGACCCGATCGGGCTCTGTGCTTTTTCGGGCGGGTGGAGCCCGCGTATTAACCCGTTCCTACAAAGATGTATCTGACTCTTAGAGCGCGCGGAGGAAGGCGACCAGGTCGGCTTTTTCCTTTGGCTCCAGTTTGCGCGCCAGCACCAGGTTGAAGAACTCTACCGTGTCCTCCAGGGTCAGCAGGCGGTCGTCATGGAGGTAGGGGGGCGAGTCCTTGATGCCCCGCAGGGGGAAGGTCTTGATCGGGCCATCGGCGCTGGCCATGACGTTATTGATCAGCTTGGGCTGGTAAAAGCGCTCCACCCTCAGGTTGTGCATGTTGTTATCGGTGAAGTAGGGCGGCATATGGCAGCCGGCGCAGGCGGCCTTGCCGTAAAAGAGTTGCTCGCCGCGCAATTCCTGGGCGCTGGCCTTGGCGGGGTCGAGCTTGCCTTCCACCCCCAGCTTGGGCGCGGGCGGAAAGTCGAGCAGTTCCTGGAACTCAGCCATAAAGTGCACCTGGCTGCCGCGCTCGAGGATGTTCACCCCCTTCTTGGTGGCGATCACCGGGTCGCCGTCGAAGTAGGCCGCCCGCTGCTCGAACTCGGTGAAGTCCTCCACGCTCTTGAGCGCCCGTTGCGAACCGAACAGCCGCTGGATATTCACCCCGCGCAGGGATGGCGTGTCGATGCGGTGGCGAAACGGCTGAGGACGCACATCGCCGGCCAGGTGGGTGGCGGCATTGGTATGGCCATTGGCATGGCAATCCAGGCAAGCCACCCCACGGCTGGGGTGTTCGCTGCGACGGTCATCGGTGGCATTGAATTGCTGCTGGGGGAAGGGCGTCAGCAACAGGCGCAGGCCCTCAAGCTGCTTGGGGTTGAGGATGCCGTTGAAGCGCTCGAAGAAATTGCCGAGGGTCAGCAGTTTGCCCTTGGACACATCGCCCAGGTCGGGCCTGGTGGTCAGGAAGATGGGCGGCGGGAACTCCGGCAGCAGGTGGTCCGGCAAGTCGAAGTCGAGGTCGAAGCGGGTCAGGTCGCGGCCCTCCTGACGCTTGATCTCATCGATCTCGAATTGCGGAAAGACCATGCCGCCTTCGGCATGGTTGGGGTGGGGCAGGGGCAGGAAGCCCTGGGGGAACAGCCCTTGTCGGCGGATTTCCTCCGGGCTCAGGCTCG
>DATDTH010000713.1:0-3834 GCA_035290985.1 Pseudomonas sp.
CTGCCAGTCCGAATCGGCGACTATGCCACCGCCGCCCCAGCAACTGATCTGTCCGTCCTTGACCAGCAGGCTGCGGATGGCGATGGAGCTGTCCATTTCGCCGCGCACGTCCAGGTACAGCAGCGAGCCGCAATAGGGGGCGCGGCGGGTGGGTTCCAGCTCGTCGATGATCTGCATGGCGCGAATCTTCGGCGCACCGGTGATCGAGCCTCCCGGAAAACTGCCGGCCAGCAGGTCCAGGGCGTCCTTGTCGACAGCCAGCTCAGCGGTCACGCTGCTGACCAGATGATGGACATTGGGGTAGGTTTCCAAGGTGAAGAGTTCCGGCACCCGCACCGAGCCGATGCGGCAGCTACGGCCCAGGTCGTTGCGCAGCAGGTCGACTATCATCAGGTTTTCCGCACGATCCTTGGGGCTGGCCAGCAGGGCTTCGGCCTGGGCGCGGTCTTGCGCCGCGGTCTGCCCCCGGGGCCTTGTGCCCTTGATCGGACGGGTTTCCACCTGTCCCTGGCGCTCGAGGCGTAGAAAGCGCTCGGGCGACAGGCTCAGCAGCGCGCTGTCGTCACCCAGACGCCGATAGCCGGCGAAGGGCGTCGGGCACACCGCGCGCAGGGCGCGGTAGGCCATCCAGGGATCGCCCTGGCAGGGGGCACGGAAACGCTGGGCGAAATTCACCTGGTAGCAGTCGCCGGCCTGGATATAGGCCTGGATGCGTTCGATCGCCAGACGATACTCGGCTTCGCTCAGGTCGGCGCGCATGGGGTGCTGCAGCCTGAATGCGGCGCCCTGATCGGCGAGGGGCCGGCCGAACAGTTGCAGCAGCCGCTGGCGCTCGGCGACCGGCAGGCCCGGGTGAAACACCAGTTGCGTGGTGCCGAGCTGGTGGTCGCTGATCAGGGCCCAGGCGTACAGGCCGAATTGCGCGTCGATCAGGCCGAGGTCGTCCAGGGCCCGGGACGGCAGCTGTTCGAGACGGCGGCCGAAGTCATAGGCCAGGTAGCCGAGCAGCCCGCCGACGAAAGGCAGCTCGGTGTCGGCCGGTGCGGCTGCCGGGCCGAGCCCGGCGAGGGCGGCGCGCAGGCGTTGCAGAAAGTCGTTGGCCGATTCGTCGGCGGCCGGCGACAACTCTGCCATTGGCCAGGCGCTGATTAGGTCGTAGCGTCCACGCTGGGCCTGGGGACGCCCACTGTCGAGCAACACCGCGCCGGGTGCGCGGTGTACGGCAGCGAAATAGTCGCCGGGGTCGGCGCGATAGGGCAGCGGGTGTACGGAGCAGGTAGGCATGCAGCACGTCGGGCAAGCGCGGAAGGCGATTGTAGACCGCCGCCGGCATTCAGCCTAGAGCTGTTGCTAGAGCGGTTGCTGGTTTACTCGGAGCCGTTGCGCTGATTAGTATGCAAAGGCGACAGGGAGTTGAACGTTCGTCTCACAACAAGAATGAATAAGGGATCAGGTCGTGGAGGTAGTTTCAAATCCAGCCGCAGGCAGTCTGCTGCGCTCGACACTCACGCCGCCGCAGTTGTCTGTCGATTATATGATCCGACCGCAGGTGCAGGCCGCGTTCACCGCCCATCCCCATGCCCGTCTGCTGCTGTTCGCGGCCCCGGCGGGTTTCGGCAAGAGCTCGGCGCTTGCCGCCCTGGCGGCCCGTTATCATGCCGCGGGAAGCCGGGTCGCCTGGTATGCCCTGAGCAGCGAAGACGATGAGCCGGTGCGGTTTTTCCAGACCCTGATCGAGGCCCTCAGGCGCGTCCTGCCTGGGCTGGCCGAGGATGCCCTGGGCTACCTGCAGAACACCATGCGGGTGCCGGTGGCGGCGGTCATGGAGAGCCTGCTGGCGGACCTGGCCCGGCATGAGCAGCCGCTGCTGCTGGTGCTCGATGACCTGCACCTGATCCAGGATCCCGAGTTGCTCGGCGCGCTGAATCGGCTGGTGCAGCGGGCGCCTGCCGGCTTCGTGCTGGCCATCGGTAGCCGCTCCCAGCCGGCGTTGAGCCTGGCGACCCTGAGGGCCAAGGGCCTGTTGCTGGAGATCGGTGCCGAAGAACTGCGCCTGACCGAGCTGGAGACCTGTGAGTACCTGGGGCGTAGCGGGCTGCAACTGGACAGCGAGGCCCTGCGAACCCTGCACCGGCAGACCGAGGGCTGGATGGTCGGCGTCCACCTGGCCAGCCTCTGGCTGCGCCATCAGCCGCACAAGCCCGGGCCCTTGGCCGAGATGGGGAGTGACCAGGTGGCGGTGGGCGAGTACCTGCTGCGCTCGGTCTTCGAGCAGTTGCCCGTCGAGCGCCAGGAGCTGCTATTGGCGCTCGGCGTGGCCAGCCAGCTCAGTGGTGACCTGGCCAATGCCCTGACCGGGCGGCAGGACGGTCAGGCCTTGCTAGAAGAGCTGGAAAGCCTGCAGCTGTTCCTGTTGCCGCTGGACCGCGAGCGTCAGTGGTACCGCTTCCATAACCTGTTCGCCGATTTCCTGCGTGGGCGCCTCAAGGAACGCGACCCCGAGCGGTTCAGGCACCTGCACTTCAACGCCAGCCTGTGGTTCACCAATCACCATATGCAGAACCTGGCCATGCAGCATGCCTGCCTGGCCGAGGACCCCGAGATGCTCGCCGCCCTGGTCGATGGCTGCGGCCTGGAGTTGATCAACCGCGGTCAAATGGGCCAGATCTTCCGCTGGCGTCAGCATGTGCCCGACAGCATGGTCGAGCGCTTTCCGGTGCTGGTGCTGGCCGATGTCTGGGACAAGGCCTCCGGCCTGGCCCTGCCCGAGGCGAACCGGATGCTCGACGAGCTGCTGGCCCGTTGGGGCGGGGCCAAGTCCGACGCGCCGCTGAACCATAACTACCTGGCGGCGCTGGCGGTGAAGGCGGTGATCGCGCTGCAGAAGGATGACCTGGACCTGTGCATCAGCCTGGCGCGCCGCGTGGAAACCCAACTCGGCCAGCACACGGCATTTCTCGAGGTGGCCTTGCTGGTCATCGGGGCCCTGGCCCATGTGGTGCAGGGGCAGGCCGAGCCGGCGCGACGCCTGCTGGCCCTGGCGCAACAGCGTAACCACTTTCTCGAAGGCCACTACCTGGACATGCAGTTGGCCAATGTGGAAATCCTCCTGGCCTTGGAGCAGGGCCAACTCAAACAGGCGCACCTGCTGTTCGAGCAATTGCGCAGTCAGGTGATCCCCTGGTTCGGCGAGAAGTCCCGGGCCCTGGCGTTGACCACCATCACCGACTGCCTGATCGCCTACCAGCAGACCCGCCTGGAGGGTATCGAGGAGCGCCTGCGCTGGGCGCTGGCCACGGTCGACGTGATCAACCCCATCGACCTCTATGCCCAGGGCATGCTCTGCCTGGCGCGCACCCAGCGGCTGCAGAACAAGCCCAAGGAGTCCCTGGCCAGCCTGGTGCTGATGCAGAACCTGGCGGCGCGCAACCTGTCCTGGCGTTTTTATGTGCAGGCGGTGGGTGAAGAGATCGCCTTGATTCTGCAGGAGCCCACCGCCGACCGTTTTCAGCGGGCCGAACTGCGCCTGAAAAGCGTGGACTGGAGCAAGCTGGCGGGCCATTACCAGCACGCGGCTTTCAATCCGGTGCTCTGGGTGCAGGGCCTGACCCGTATTCGCCTGCAGCAGGCGCGCGGTCATTACAGCGAGGCGCTGCATGAGATTACCCAGGTGCGTACCCAGTTGCTGCCTGGCTGGCATGGTCTGCAACGCCTGCGCCTGGAATTGCTGGCGGCCCTGAGCTATCAGCGCCTGGGCTACCAGGAGCGGGCCCAGAGCCTGCTGGTGCAGTGCCTGATCGGCGCCGAGCGCGAGGGCGCGCGCAGCCTGTTCAT
>DATDTH010000714.1:0-5831 GCA_035290985.1 Pseudomonas sp.
TGATTTCCGACCGTGGCGAAGCCGAAGCGCTGGCCGGCCGCGGCCAGGGCGTGCAGGTGATTGGAGTGCGGGCCGCCCAGGCTGATCAGGCCCTCGGCGCCGGCAGCGGCCGCCGCGGCCAGGTGAGGAGCGAGCTTGAACCATTTATTGCCGGAAATCAGCGGATCGATTCGTTCCAGCCGCAACACCGCGACCGTCACTGCGGCGCGCTCGAGCCAGTCCAGGCGCAAGGGTTCGAGCGGCGCCTGGGGGCGCCAGTCGGGGACTCGAAGGGACACGTTCAGCTGACGGTGCGCAGCCGGCTGGCCGCCTTGTGCCGGGCGCAACAGTTGGATTCGCCGACCACGAAACGACTGGGGTTTTCGATGCGGTCGATGGGGATGGCACAGCGTTCGCCACTAGGCAGCGAAGCCTCGCAGCTCGGCTGCTGGTAATGCTCCAGCCACTGGCGGTACTGCGCTTCTGAGACGAAGCACTTGGCGGCCGCATAGACCATCGGGTTGTCCTGGTAGCGGGCGATGTCCTGCAGCGGAATGGTCAGGTGCCCGGCCCCCGGGTGGTAGACCACAAAGACCATGCCGAGCTTGGCCAGGCGCTCGAGAACCTGGTCGCCGCTCTGGCGGGCCGAGGCTTCATGCTCGCGCCTGAGCCGCCCGACTTCCTGCTGCACCTGCGCATCCTGCTCGTTGCGGTAGGCCAGCTCCATATCGCGGATGGCGACCTGCTCCTTGTACTCCACCACGGCCGCCGCCACCTTGGCCTGTATTTCACTTTCGAACTGGCTACGCAGGCCATCCGTCTCGCTGCGCCCATGCTGCTCCAGCGCGCGCAACTGCCGGGTCATTGCCTCACGGTTCTTCTGGAAGTCCTCGGCTTGGGCAGACAGCTGGGCCTTGAGGCTGGCGTTCAGCTCCTCCTGCTGGCGCAGGGCCTGCTGCAGGCCGCGCATCTGCTCCTGCAGGGCACGGCCCTGCTCATCGCTGGCCAACTTGAGCTTGGCCAGGGCCTCTTCGTATTGCTGGCCCAGGCTGGTGATGCGCAAGCGCTGCTGCTTGATCAGCTGCGCCGCCTTCAGGCGTTGCTCCTGATCGAGTTTTTCGGCCTGCTGCTCGGCCACTTCGCGGGCCGGATCCGGCGCATGCCAGCTCTCTTCGGAGGCCATATTCAGGCGTTCCGGCGCGAGGGTCTGGGACGAGTCGTCTTCGACCAGCAAGCCCAGTACATTGCGTTTGGCGGCGTCGCGCAGCAGCGCCAGGTCGTTATGCCCCGGCGCCAGGTTGGGATCCCACAGGTGCATCTGGTGCCAGGAGACCGGGCATTGACTACGGCAGGCCAGGCGAATCGGTCCGGCGCCCAGATCCGGACCCCGTCCGGCACGCTCGGCCAGATGCCGCAGCGGCAGGTTCCAGCCGCTGTCGGGCGAACCCTTCTCGTCGAAGTCCAGGTAGAAGAACACGGCGGCCCGCACCAACAGGCGCGGATTGATCATCAGGTAGGCGACCCGCATCTGCTGATCGGCGAACTCCGGCATGTTCACGACACCGTCGAGCAAGGCCTCGAATTCAGGAAAAAGCATCTCCTTGCAGATGCCGCGCTCATTGAAGAACATCACGGCCTCCACCATTTGAGGCTTGTTCTGCATGCTCATCGGTTTCCCTCTAGGCCAACACGGTGATAGTCCGCACGGGCGGTGTAATGTTCTGGTCCGAGTGCGCGAAGGAGGTCGCGAAATCCAGCCTGAACCCTTGGTCATACCAAGTCTAGGGGAAAAGGGAGGGGCAGCAATGTGACTGGGTTTGCACTCACCCTGCCATTAAGCGCACAGGACGCAAACGGCAGGGCGAAAGTGTGACGGGCTTGGTAGAAGCGAATTAAAGCTTGGCGAGATAGGGCGCCAGGCGCCGCCCCATCTCTTCGCCCAGGGCCTGCAAGCCGCTCATGGGCCGGATCATCACCTCGAACTCGAGGATCTTGCCGGCTTCATCGAAACGGATCAGGTCGATGCCCTTGAGCTGGCGCTCGCCGACCCGAGCGCTGAATTCCAGCACCAGGCTCAGGCCGTCGGCACTGGCCAGTTGCCGGTGGTAGGCGAAGTCCTCGAACACCTGCACCACTGTGTTGAGGATCAACGCCACCACCGGTGCGCCGGCATAGGGCTTGAACGCCATGGGTGAGCGAAAGACCGCCTGGGGATCGAGCAGCTCCGGCAGCGCCTTGAGGTCACGCTGGGCCAACATGGCGTGCCATTTGGCCAGGCTGTCGGCCACCGCCGGGTTTAGCGCAAGCGCATCCGCCGGGCTCATATGGCCGCCGCCAGGCGCGAGCCCTGGTCGATGGCCCGCTTGGCATCCAGTTCGGCGGCCACGTCGGCACCGCCGATCAGGTGCACCTGCTGCCCAGCCGCCAGCAGTTCTTCCTGCAGTTCACGCAGCGGATCCTGGCCAGCGCAGATGATCACAGTGTCCACCGCCAGCACCTGGGGCTCGCCCTCGGCGATGCGGATATGCAGGCCGGCGTCGTCGACCTTCAGGTACTCCACCGCGTTGAGCATCTGCACCTGCTTGTTCTTCAGCCCGGCGCGGTGAATCCAGCCGGTGGTCTTGCCCAGGCCATCACCGACCTTGGACTTCTTACGCTGCAGCAGGAACACCTCGCGCGCCGGCGCATGGACTTCGGCCTGGATCCCGGCGACTCCGCCACGGGCTTCCAGGGCCTTGTCGATGCCCCACTCCTTCCAGAACGCCTCGCGATCCAGGCTGGTGGCCACGCCCTGATGCACGATGAACTCCGAGACATCGAAGCCGATGCCGCCGGCCCCGATCACCGCGACCCGCTGCCCGACCGGCTTGCGCTTGAGAATGGCGTCCAGGTAGCTGATCACCATGGGGTGTTCGACACCCGGAATGGCCGGGGTACGCGGGGCGATCCCGGTGGCCAGTATGATTTCATCGAACCCACCGGCCGCCAGCTCTGCGGCGTTGACCCGGGCATTCAAGCGCAGCTCGACCCCGGTGGTTTCCAACTTGCGCTTGAAGTAGCGCAGGGTTTCGAAAAATTCTTCCTTGCCCGGCACGCGCTTGGCCACATTGAACTGGCCGCCGATCTCGCTGGCCGAATCGAACAGGGTCACCTGATGGCCACGCTCGGCCGCCACGGTGGCGGCGGACAGCCCAGCCGGGCCGGCACCGACCACGGCGATTTTCTTCACCCGGGTGGTCGGGATGTAATTGAGCTCGGTTTCGTGACAGGCACGGGGGTTGACCAGGCAGCTGGTCAGCTTGCCGCCGAAGGTGTGGTCCAGGCAGGCCTGGTTGCAGCCGATGCAGGTGTTGATCTCGTCGGCGCGGCCGGCGGCGGCCTTGTTGACGAAGTCCGGGTCGGCGAGGAAGGGCCGGGCCATGGAGACCATGTCGGCGTCGCCCTCGGCCAGCACCTGCTCGGCGATCTCAGGGGTGTTGATGCGGTTGGTGGTGATCAGCGGAATGCTGATTTCGCCACGCAGTTTGGCGGTGACCTTGGTAAAGGCGGCGCGCGGCACCTTGGTGGCGATGGTCGGAATGCGCGCCTCGTGCCAACCGATGCCGGTGTTGATCAGGGTCGCGCCGGCCTGCTCGATGGCCTTGGCCAGCAGCACGATCTCATCCCAGGTGCTGCCACCCTCGACCAGGTCGAGCATCGACAGGCGATAGATGATGATGAAGTTCGGCCCCACGGCCTCGCGCACGCGGCGAACGATCTCCACCGGCAGGCGCATGCGGTTGGCGTAGCTGCCGCCCCAGCGATCGGTGCGCTGGTTGGTGTGGGCCGCCAGGAACTGGTTGATGAAGTAGCCTTCCGACCCCATGATCTCGACGCCGTCATAGCCGGCCACCTGGGCCAGGCTGGAGCAGTTGATGAAATCCTGGATCTGCTTCTCGATGCCCTCCTCGTCCAGCTCGCGAGGCTTGAACGGGTTGATTGGTGCCTGGATGGCGCTGGGCGCCACGGACTTCGGGCTGTAGGCATAACGCCCGGCATGCAGGATCTGCATGCAGATCTTGCCGTCCGCTTCGTGCACCGCCTGGGTGACGATCTTGTGTTTTTCCGCTTCGTCCAGGGTGGTCAACTTGGCCGCACCGGAGTAGACCCCGCCTTCCTCGTTCGGCCCTATGCCGCCGGTGACCATCAGGCCGACGCCGCCGCGGGCGCGCTCGGCGAAATAGGCGGCCATGCGCTCGAAACCACCGGGTTTCTCTTCCAGGCCGGTGTGCATGGAGCCCATCAGGGTGCGGTTCTTCAGGGTGGTGAAGCCCAGGTCGAGGGGGGCCAACAGGTTCGGGTAGTGAGCGGCGGTCATGGTCTCTCCACGGCAAGCGGTGTATTCACGGGATGCCACGGCCTCGACTGCTCCGAGAAGCAGGGGCCACGGTCGGTTATGGGCTCAACGATAGAGAGCTACCCGGGCTCGCTCAATGGCCGAAACTGACAACTTATTGATCCAAATGTGCAGCGGTACTTGGCAAGCCGGGCACCAATGCCTACCCTGTGATGAACCTTCACTGCCCTGCCCTTCATGCGCAAACTCATACTGTCACTGCTTCTTCTCGTGCTGGCCGGCGGCCTGGCGGCCTTTATCCTCTGGGCCGGCCAACGCCCCTCGGCCCATTACCTCTCGGATCTGCGCAGCGCGATCACGGGCGCGCAGCCCCCTGCCCAGCCAGGCGCGAACCTGCTGTTGCTGCGTCCGCAGCTCTTTGCCCTGGACTACCAAAGCCCGGCACACCTGCGCCTCAAGCTCGCCGCGGCGCTGAACCAGGCCCGCGCCGCCGGCCTGCTGCGACCGAACACCCTGGTCGTCCTGCCCGAACACATCGGCACCTGGCTGATCGCTCGCGACGAGAAGGTCGAGTTCTACCGGGCCCGCAGCCGCAAGGAAGTGCGCGACTGGCTGCTGCTCGGCAATCCCTGGCTGGCGGTCAAGGTGCTGCTGCTCAACCTGAACGCCCAGCGCCTGGACGAAGCCCTGTTGCGCATGAAGGCCGAGCGGATGGCCGAGGATTACCAGCAACTGTTCTCCGGACTCGCCCGCGAGTACCGCATCACCCTGCTGGCCGGTTCGATCCTGCTGCCCGAACCGCGAGTGGAAAACGGCCGGCTGCTCAGCGGTCAAGGCCCGTTGCGCAACCTCAGCCTGGTCTTCGCCCCCGACGGCAGTCTGCTGGGCGCCCCCTACAGCGAAGCCTGGCCCTGGCGCCCGGGCAGCGACGCGCCCCAGCGCTTCATGCATGCCGGCCAGCAATGGACGGTGATGCGTGATTGGCGCCCGGGCTACCCGCAGAGCATCGTGCAGTTGCCCGATGGCCGCAGCAGCGCCCCACTCTTTCTGCGCGGCAAGCTGAGCTGGCCGATCGGCGGCGCGCCCCGGGCCGTCGAGCTGACGCCCAGCCGTATCCCCCAGGCCAGCGAAGCACCCGGCAGCCATCTACTGAACCTCTGGTTCGACCAACCATGACCAGCCGGCGGGTCCGCCTCGGCGACCTGTCGGTGGGCTTCGTCCACAGCCTCGCCGACGCCGTACAGGCCCTGGGCCAGGAGCCGGCGCCCCTGCTCGAGCAATACGGCCTGGATGCCGCGCGCCTGGCCGCGCCGCGGGCGCGCCTGTCCATCCCGCGCTACATGCGCCTGGGCCACGGGGCCATCCAGCTCACCGGCGATCCGGCCCTGGGGTTGACCATGGGCCGCCTCAGCCGTTTCTGCCAGCTCGGCCTGGCCGGCGTCACCGCGGCCCAGGCGCCCACCGTGCGCGAAGCGGCCCGCGCCCTGATCCGCTTCGAGCCGCTGTATGCCTACAA
>DATDTH010000715.1:0-3566 GCA_035290985.1 Pseudomonas sp.
CGAACCGCCGAACCGTCGGATCGCCGAACCGTCGGAAAACCGGCGGAGGGGCGGCGGCAACCGCGGCAAATGGCCAGCAATCTGCCGGACAACCGGCACGAAGTTGCCGCCCCAGGTTAAACCCCGATCACAGCATATTGATAAATAAGGATTTTTATCAGCAGAGAGACCTGGCACGGAATTCGCTATAGCTCTGGTATCCAAGCGCCAGAGGCTTTTCATATGGTCCCGCATAGCCACTCCAACACCATCGACTTCGATGCGGCCAAACTGCAACGCCTGGGCTTCTCCGCCAACCGCACGCAATCCCTGCGCCCGGTCAGCCTGGGCCAGTTGCGCCAGCAGCTGAGCCTGCAACTGCAAACCAGCCTGGAAGCCGAGCGTATCCTCGGCCTGTTCTTTCGCGAAGTGCAGCGCCTGGTCCCCTTGGACGCCCTGGCCTATCAGCACCCGGGCAGCGACCTGCGCCTGGAACTCGGCGGTCGCGCCAACCATTCCGCCGGCTACCGCCTGAGCCATGAGGGCGAGTACCTCGGCGAATTGATCTTCCGTCGCAACCAGCGTTTCAGCGAGGAAGAACTGGGCCAACTCGAGTCATTGCTGGCCAGCCTGCTGTTTCCCCTGCGCAACGCCCTGCTCTACCGCACCGCGATCCAGAGCGCCCTGCGCGACCCCTTGACCAATACCGGCAACCGGATCGCCATGGACCAAGCCCTGCAGCGCGAAGTGGAACTGGCCCGCCGCACCCAGCAGCCGCTCTCGCTGCTGATGCTGGACATCGATCATTTCAAGCGGATCAACGACAGCCATGGCCACAGCATGGGCGATGAAGTGCTGAAGGCCCTGGCCGCCACCCTGAAAAACCAGCTGCGCAATATCGACATGGTCTTTCGTTTCGGCGGCGAGGAATTCATGATCCTGCTCTCCAACACCCCCCGCGAAGCCGCCGCTATGGTCGGTGAGCGCCTGCGCCTGGCGATCCTGGAGCTGCAGTGCCTGGCCCAGGGCCAAGCCATCGAACTGTCCGCCAGCCTCGGCTGCGCCACCCTGCTGCCCGGCGAGTCAACGGACAGCCTGCTGCGCCGCGCCGACAGCGCCCTCTATGTGGCCAAGCGCGAAGGCCGCAATCGCCTGGCCATGGCGGGCTAGGCAAGGCCGTGATGGAAAAACTGTAGGAGCGGGCCCTGCCCGCGAAGTTCTTGCATGGCCGGATTTCGCGGTCATGGACCGCTCCTACGCACCCCGGACGGGTATTTACCCCGCCCCTTCCAACCTAAAAAAAACGCAAAAAAAGAGGCTCGAATGAGCCTCTTTCTTATGCTGCGCGCCGGTTATTCCGGCTTGCGACCACGGCCGAAGCCAGGGCGCTGGCCATCGCCGGTCGGCGGGCCGCGGCGCTTGGCCGGGGCTGGCTTGCCGTCGGGACGATCCACCAGCACTATGCCCGGACGCCCGGTCTTGCTCGGACGCTTCTTGTTCACGTCACGGGGACGCTCGGCCACGGGCGTGCCCTTGCCCTGCTCGCCACGACCGTTGGCCGGACGCGGCGTACGCGGACCCCGCTCGGCCGACTCGGAGCGCGGACCGCTGCGCTGGGGACGCTCGCCGCCCTCGGGACGCGGTGTGCGCACTGGACGCTCGCCGGCTTCGCCACGCGGTGTGCGCACCGGACGCTCAGCACGGGCCGAATCGTCGCGTTGCGGGCGCGTAGCACCCTCGGGACGCGGGCTGCGCACCGGACGGCCTTCGCCACGCGGAGTCCGCACCGGACGCTCACCGGCGCCTTCGCTGCGCGGTGTACGCACGGGACGCTCACCGGTATCCCCACGCGGTGCGCGGGCGGGACGCTCGGCACCTTCGCCGCGCGCCGGGGCATTGTGGGCCGGACGCAGGGTGCGCTCGGGCCGCGCGCCACGCCCAACCGGCTTGGCCGATTTGCGCTGCATGCGGTCGAGCTTGTCCTTGGTCTTTTCCCTCATGGCCGGCTGCAGGACGCGCTCCAGGCCGACTTCGGCGGCCAGGATATCCACTTCGCCCTGGCTCATTTCGCGCCAGCGGCCCATGGTCAGGTCGGAGGTGAGAAAGACCGGACCGAAACGCACGCGCTTCAGGCGGCTGACCACCAGGCCCTGGGATTCCCAGAGACGGCGTACTTCGCGGTTGCGGCCTTCCATCACCACGCAGTGGTACCAATGGTTGAAGCCTTCGCCGCCGGGCGCTTCCTTGATATCGGTGAAACGCGCCGGGCCGTCTTCCAGGACCACGCCGGTTTTCAGGCGCTCGAGCATTTCCTCGTCGACTTCGCCGCGTACCCGCACCGCATACTCGCGGTCCATCTGGTAGGACGGGTGCATCAGGCGGTTGGCCAACTCACCGTCGGTGGTGAACATCAGCAGGCCGGTGGTGTTGATGTCCAGGCGACCGATATTGATCCAGCGGCCGTCCTTGGGACGGGGCAGGCGATCGAATACGGTGGGGCGGCCTTCCGGATCGTCGCGGGTGCAGATCTCGCCATCGGGCTTGTTGTAGATCAGCACCCGGCGAACGGTTTCGGCTTCCTCTTCGCGCTTGAGCAGGCGGCCGTCGACGGCAATCGCATCATGCAGGTCGACGCGCTGACCCAGGGTCGCCACCGACCCGTTGACCTTGACCCGGCCTTCGCCGATCCAGGTCTCGACGTCGCGACGCGAGCCCAGGCCGATACGGGCCAGGACTTTCTGGAGTTTTTCGCCATGGGCGATATGGGTGTCTTTGTCGTGCTCGGTCATCTGGGCACCTCCCGGTGTGGCAGTTCCGATGGAATGGGCGCGCATCATACGCGTATCGGTCGGCTGGCGCACGCGCCATACGTGGCGTTGAGCCTAGACCACAACTTGCCGGACGGCATCTGCGGGCACCGACCTCGATCCATAAAAAAGCCCGGACCGGCAGCAAGACCGGACCGAGCCAAAAGGATTGCCAGGCGCCGGTCAATCCAGCAGGGCCAGGGCCTCGGCACTGCAGGCGGTGACCCGTGTCCAGTCCCCGGCGCTTATCCAGTCGCGGTCCAGCATCCAGCTGCCGCCGACGCACATCACATTGGCCAAGGCCATGTAGCGGCGCAGGTTCTGCGGGTTGACGCCACCGGTCGGACAGAAGCGCACACCGGGGAAGGGGCCGCCCAGGGCCTGGAGCGCGGCCGTGCCGCCGCTGACTTCGGCGGGGAACAGCTTGAAGCGCCGATAGCCCAGGGCATGGCCGAGCATGATCTCCGAGGCGCTGCTGATTCCCGGCAGCAACGGCAGCGGGCTCTCGAGCCCGGCCTGCAGCAGCTCGCGGGTGCAGCCGGGGCTGACCAGAAACTGCGCGCCGGCCGCCTCGGCCTCGGCCAGCATCGCCGGGTCCAGCACGGTGCCGGCGCCCACCCACAGTTCAGGCCGCGCCTGGCGCAGCAGGCGAATGGCGGTCAGGCCATGGACCGAGCGCAGGGTGATTTCCAGGGTCCGGAGCCCGCCCGCAGCCAGGGCATCGGCCAGGGGCAGGATATCCGCCTCGCGCTCGATGGTGATCACCGGCAGGATGCGCGC
>DATDTH010000716.1:0-2231 GCA_035290985.1 Pseudomonas sp.
GGGTGGTTGTCGATGGCGCAGCCGGTCAGCAGCGAGGAGTGGAACCAGCCACGGTGCTGGTCCGAGCCCTCCATGTACAAATCAGCGCGCGCGCCCTCGGCGTGGCCCAGGGGATGCGAGCCGCGCAGCACGTGCCAGTGGGTGGTGCCGGAGTCGAACCAGACGTCCAGGGTGTCGCTGATCTTGTCGTACTGCGCCGCCTCGTCGCCCAGCAGCTCGGCCGCGTCCAGCTTGAACCAGGCCTCGATGCCCTGCTGCTCGACCCGTTGCGCCACCTGCTCGATCAGCTCGACGGTACGCGGGTGCAGCTCGCCCGTGGCCTTGTGCAGGAAGAACGGAATCGGCACGCCCCAGTTGCGCTGGCGCGAGATGCACCAGTCCGGGCGGTTGGCGATCATCGAATGCAGGCGCGCCTGGCCCCAGGCCGGGATGAAGGCGGTCTGCTCGATGCCGGCGATGGCGCGCTCGCGCAGGGTGGCGCCCTGCAGCGGCGGCCTGTCCATACCGACGAACCACTGGGCGGTGGCACGGTAGATCAGCGGCGTCTTGTGCCGCCAGCAATGCATGTAGCTGTGGCTGATGCCTTCATGCTTGAGCAGGGCGCCGACTTCGCCGAGCTTGGCGACGATATTCGGGTTGGCCTTCCAGATGAACTGGCCACCGAAGAACGGCAGCGATTCGACGTACACGCCATTGCTCTGCACCGGACTGAGGATCTCGTCGTTGTGCATGCCGTACTGCTTGCAGGTCCGGAAGTCGTCCTCGCCGTAGGCCGGTGCCGAATGCACGATGCCGGTGCCGGCGCCCGTTTCCACATACTCGGCCAGGTAAACCGGCGAGAAGCGCTCGTAGAACGGGTGACGGAAGCGGATGTTTTCCAGCGCGGAGCCAGGCGCAGTGGCGATCACCTCGCCTTGCAGGCCGTAGCGCGCCAGGCTGCTTTGCACCAGTTCTTCGGCCAGCAGCAGCAGACGCTCACCGGTGTCGACCAGAGCGTAAATGAATTCTGGGTGGACGTTCAGCGCCTGGTTGGCCGGGATGGTCCAGGGCGTGGTGGTCCAGATCACAATGCTGGTCGGCTTGGCCAGTCCGGACAGGCCGAACGCGGTGGCGAGCTGCTCGGCGTCTTCGACGACGAAGGCGACATCTATGGCATCGGATTTCTTGTCGGCGTATTCGACTTCAGCCTCGGCCAGGGCCGAACCGCAGTCGAAGCACCAGTTCACCGGCTTCAAGCCCTTGAACACGAAGCCGCCCTTGACCATTTGCCCCAGGGCGCGGATTTCGCCGGCCTCGTTGGCGAAGTCCATGGTCTTGTAGGGGTTGTCCCAGTCGCCCAGCACGCCGAGGCGGATGAACTCGGCCTTCTGCCCCTCGACCTGCTCGGCCGCGTAGGTGCGGCAGCGCTCGCGGGTCAGGTCGGACGGCTGGTTCTTGCCGAAGGTGGTCTCGACCTTGTGCTCGATGGGCAGGCCATGGCAGTCCCAGCCCGGCACATAGGGCGCATCGTAACCGGCCAGGGTCTTGGAGCGGGTGATGATGTCCTTGAGGATCTTGTTGACCGCATGACCGATATGGATATTGCCGTTGGCGTAGGGCGGGCCGTCGTGCAACAGGAATTTCGGGCGACCCTCGCCAATCTGCCGAATCTTCTGGTACAGGCCCATGCTGTCCCAGCGCTGCAGAATCTGCGGTTCGCGCTGGGGCAGGCCGGCCTTCATCGGGAAGGCGGTGTCCGGAAGGTTCAGTGTGGCTTTGTAGTCGGTCATGTCAGGCTCTTCACTTCATTAAGCGGTTGACCCAGCCAATGGGCACGGGCGGCGAGGATGTCGGCATCGATCGCCGTCTTGAGCGCCTCCAGGGAGGCGAAACGCTGCTCGTCACGCAGCTTGTGGTGGAACGCCACCGTCAAACGCCGGCCATAGAGGTCGCCGGCAAAATCCAAAAGATGCACTTCCAGGTGCGCACTGCCATCGCCCGCCACGCTGGGTCGCACGCCGATATTGGCGACACCAGGCCAGGGCCGGCCATCCACCTCGGTGCTGACCAGGTAGACCCCGGTCAGGGGCACGCGACAGCGCTTGAGCTGGATATTCGCCGTCGGCGTACCCAGCTGCCGGCCGAGCTTCTGGCCATGCAGGACCCGCCCGGCGATCTGGAAGGGCCGCCCGAGCAGGCGTTCGGCCAGGGCGAAATCCGCCGCGGCCAGGGCCTCGCGCACCCGGGTGCTG
>DATDTH010000717.1:0-12188 GCA_035290985.1 Pseudomonas sp.
GCTCGGGCGCGCCGGCTTCGACGTAGCCCTGGAAACGCGCCAGCCATTGTTCCCGCGCCGGCCCTTCGAGCAGCTCGTCCAGGCGTTCGGCCAAGGCCACGATGCGCGGAGCGAAGTGGCTGACGTCACGGGCGGCGTCCAGCTCGGTGCGCCTGTTGCGCAGGAACCAGCGGGTCGCCCGCCGTCCCAGGCGCATCAGCTCATCCATCATTTGCAGCTGCAGTTCGGCCGGCACCTGGTAGTCCAGGGCCTCGATCTGCTGCCACCAGTGCGGCAGGCGGAACACGTCGCGCACTATCACATAGGCTCCGGCCACATTGGCCGCGCTCATGCCCGTGGACTCCTTCAGGCGCTGCACGAAGGTGATGCCCATATGGTTGACCAGGTCGTTGGCGATCTGGGTGCTGACGATCTCGCGCTTTAGGCGATGACGGGCCATAGACGGCGCGAACTTGCGAGTCAGCAGCGGCGGGAAGGCGGTTTCCATTTCCCGGGCCAGGTAGTCATCGTCCGGCACCTGGGACTTGAGCAGCGACTCCTTGAGGTCGATCTTGCTGTAGGAGATCAGCACCGACAGCTCGGGACGGGTCAGGCCCTGGCCGCTGGCGATCCGCTCGGCGAGCTGCTCGTCCGACGGCAGGAATTCCATCGCACGATCGAGCTTGCCGGCGGCCTCCAGCGCGCCGATCAGGCGCTTGTACTCGCCGATCCGCTCGCGGGCCCGGCGCTGCGCCAGGGACAGCGCCTGGGTCTGCTTGTAGTTGTTGCCCAGCACCAGGCTGCCGACTTCATCGGTCATCTTGGCCAGCAGGCTGTTGCGCTGCTTGCCGGTCATATCCCCGGCCGCGACTATTTCGTTGACCAGGATCTTGATATTGACCTCGTGGTCGGAGCAGTCCACACCACCGGCGTTATCGATGAAGTCGGTGTTGCTGGCGCCGCCATTGAGGCCGTACTCGACCCGGCCAAGCTGGGTCATGCCCAGGTTCCCGCCCTCGCCTACCACCTTGGCGCGCAGGTCGCGGCCATCGACGCGCAACGCATCATTGGCCTTGTCGCCGACGTCCGCATGACTCTCCTGGCTCGACTTGACGTAGGTGCCGATACCGCCGTTCCACAGCAGGTCGACCGGCGCCTTGAGCAGTGCGTTCAGCAGTTCGGTCGGTGGCAGCTTGTCAGCGCCGATATCGAAACGGGCCTTCATCTCCGGGCTGATGGCGATGCTCTTGGCGCTGCGCTGGAAGATCCCGCCGCCGGCGGAAATCAGGCTGGCGTCGTAATCCGCCCAGGACGAGCGCGGCAGGTCGAACAGGCGCTGGCGCTCGACGAAGCTCTTGGCCGCATCCGGATTAGGGTCGATGAAGATATGCTGGTGATTGAAGGCCGCGACCATCTGCAGCGTCTCGGACAGCAGCAGGCCGTTGCCGAACACGTCGCCGGCCATGTCGCCGATACCGAGTACGGTGATCGGGTCCTTCTGCACATCGATACCGCGCTCGCGGAAATGCCGCTGCACCGAGACCCAGCCGCCCTTGGCGGTGATGCCCATCTTCTTGTGGTCGTAACCGGCCGAGCCGCCGGAGGCGAAGGCGTCGCCGAGCCAGAAGCCATAGTCGTTGGCGATGCCGTTGGCGATATCGGAGAAGGTCGCCGTGCCCTTGTCGGCCGCCACCACCAGGTAGGGGTCGTCCGCGTCATGGCGCACCACGTTGGCCGGCGGCACCACTTCACCCTCTTTCAGGTTGTCGGTGATATCCAGCAACCCCGAGATGAAGATCCGGTAGCAGGCGATCGCCTCGGCCTGGATCTCGTCGCGGCTGCCGTTGACCGGCAGGCGCCGGGGCACGAAACCACCCTTGGCCCCCACCGGCACTATGACCGCGTTCTTCACCTGCTGCGCCTTGACCAGGCCCAGCACCTCGGTGCGGAAATCCTCCTCGCGATCGGACCAGCGCAGGCCACCACGGGCGACCTTGCCGCCGCGCAGGTGCACACCCTCGACCCGTGGCGAGTAGACGAAGATCTCGAACATCGGCACCGGCTTGGGCAGCTCCGGGATCATGCGCGGGTTGAACTTGAAGCTGAAGTAGCTCTTGTTCTGGCCGTTGGCGTCGGTCTGGTAGTAGTTGGTGCGCAGCGTGGCCTTCACCAGGTCCAGGTAACGGCGCAGTATCCGGTCCTCGTTAAGTACCGCCACGTCATCCAGGGCACTGATGATCGCCTGCTCCAGGCGCTGCTGCTTGTCGGCCAGGTCCTCGGCCGTCAGCTTGCGCGCCAGGTAGAAGCGGGTCTTGAACAGCCGCACCAGCTCCTTGGCGATGTCCACGTGATTGAGCAGAGTGCTGGCGATATAGCTCAGGTCGAAGCCCAGGCGAATCTGCTTCAGGTAGCGGGCATAGGCCCGCAGCAGGGCCACATCGCGCCAGGGCATGGCGGCGGTCAACACCAGGCGGTTGAAGGCATCGTTCTCCGCTGCCCCGTCGACTATCTGCACGAAGGCATCCTGCAGCGTGTCGTTGAGCTGCTGGATATCGATATCCAGCACCTCGCCCTGACGGACCACATGGGGGGTGAAGGCGAAGTCATGGATCCAGAACTCACGGCCGTCGCGGCGGCGCAGGCGGTAAGGGAACTCGCCGAGCACCCGCAGACCCAGGTTCTCCAGGATCGGCAGCACGTCGGACAATGCCAGCGGCGTGTCGGCGTGGTACAGCTTGCAGTGCAACTGCTGCTCGCCGGCGCTCAGCGGCTGATAGAAGCTCATCACCAGCTGGCGCTGGTCCGACAGGCTGAGCAGGTGCTGCATGTCCACCACCGCCGAGTGCGGGGCGAAACGCTCGCTGTAGCCGGCCGGGAAGCCTCCCGGGAATTCGCTCAGGACATGGGTGCCCTGGGCTTCGCCGAGACTCTCGACCACCAGGCTGGCGTAGTCGTCCTTCCAGGAACGGCAGGCCTGGATCACTTCCTTCTCCAGGCGCGCCGGGTCGATCTGCAGCTTGTTCTTCGGGTCGACCTGCAGGATGAACTGCACCCGCGCCAGTACGGATTCGGAGAAATAGGTCCAGAATTCGCAATCGCTGGCCTGCAGCCGCTCCATCAGCACCTGCTGGATCTTCAGCCGGGTCTCGGTGGAATAGACGTCTCGCGGCACATAGGCCAGGCAGTAGCAGAAGCGTCCGTAGGGGTCCTGGCGCAGGAACAGGCGCAGCTTGTTGCGCTCCTGGATCTGCACGATGCTGATCACGGTATTGAACAGCTCGTCCACCGGGGTCTGGAACAGGTCGTCACGGGGCAGCACTTCCAGAACCTGGGTCAACTCCTTGCCCAGGTGCGCGGAACTGTCGAAGCCCGAGCGCCGGCCGATCTCGGCGACCTTGCGGCGGATATAGGGGATGTGTTGCACGCTCTCGGCATACACGCTGGAGGTATAGAGGCCCATGAAGCGGCACTCCTTGACCACCTTGCCCTTGCTGTCGAGTTCGCGGATGGAGACGAAATCCGGGTAGGCCGGGCGATGGATGCGACTGGGCAACGCCGCCTTGGCGAAGGACAGCAGCAGCGGCTCGCGCAGGTAGGCCACGGCCTGGGGTTCGATATGCAGCTCGGCGCTGGACAGGCCGGTGCGCAGTTGCTTGGACAGCCCGAGCAGGGAGCTTTCGTCATAGACGAGGCTGCCACCGCCGTCCTCGGTCTTGAGGCGGAACTCCTCGTAGCCGAGGAAGGTGAAATTGTTGTCCAGCAGCCAGGCCAGGAAGACCTTGATCTCGGCCAGCTCGGCGCCGTCGACCTTGAGCTTGGCCTTGTCCAGCCAGCTCAGCAGCTCCTGGGCCTTGGCCTTCATCGGCTGGAAGTCGCCGACGGCCAGGCGCACTTCGCCGAGCACCTCGACCAGGGTCTTTTCCAGGGACCGCAGCTCGCCGAGATTGGCGCAGCGGTCGATCTCCAGGAACATCAGGGCTTCGAGCTGGACATCCGGCTGGTTGCTGCCCTTGGGCAGGATTTCCAGCAGCTCGCCGGCGGCATTGCGGCGCACGTTCAGCACGCTGTTCTGCAGGGTGTGGATGCTGTAGCCGCGGCGGTTCAGTTCCATGCGCACCGAATCGACCAGGAACGGCAGATCCCGGTGCAGCACTTCCACGGCCGTGTGGGTCGACTGCCAGCCATGTTTCTCGTAGTCGGGGTTGAACACCCGCACCTCGGGCCGGGCCGGATCGAAACGCTCCAGCAGGCGCCAGGAGGACAGGGTGCAGCCCACCAGGTCGGACAGCCGACGCTGGGTCAGTTCTTCAAGGGCGATGATGCCGAAAAAACTTTCGGCGAACAGACTCACTTGTGGCAATGCTTGTTCGCTGACGTGCTGCGCCAGAGCCGCTTGCAGTTGGTGCTGGAAATCGGCTTTGCTGGCCGCCGTAAAGAACGCCATGGGTTTGCTCCGTTTGGCTCGTAATTCGACTAAGGCAGTCGCGGGTCATGACCGACACCTCAACGCTGTAGATCAACGTTAGTCTAGGCAGCCCTTCTTGCATTAAAGTGGCCACCCCTGAGTTGAGGCGCTTTCCTCGACCCACCAGTCACATTTCCCGGAAGAGCTTAACGATGGAACACCGTGAAGCGCTTGTCGCGCTGCGACATTTTCTGTCAACCCAGATCCTTGGCCAGGAAAAACTCATCGAAAGGCTGCTGATCGCCCTGCTCGCCGACGGCCATATGCTGGTCGAGGGCGCTCCGGGGCTGGCCAAGACCAAAGCGATCAAGGAACTGGCCGAGGGCATCGAAGCCGAATTCCACCGCATCCAGTTCACCCCCGACCTGCTTCCGGCCGATATCACCGGCACCGAGATCTACCGCCCGGAAACCGGCAGTTTCGTGTTTCAGCAGGGGCCGATCTTCCACAACCTGGTGCTGGCCGACGAAATCAACCGCGCCCCGGCCAAGGTGCAGTCGGCCCTGCTCGAGGCCATGGCCGAGCGCCAGGTCAGCGTCGGTCGCAGCACCTACCAGCTGTCACCGCTGTTCCTGGTCATGGCCACGCAGAACCCGATCGAGCAGGAAGGCACCTACCCCCTGCCGGAAGCCCAGCTCGACCGCTTCCTGATGCACGTGAAGATCGGCTTCCCGGACGCCACGGTGGAACGCAAGATCCTGCAGCAGGCCCGCGGCGAAGCGCTGCACGGCGAGGCCAAACCCGAGCACCGGGTCAGCCAGCAGGCGATCTTCGCCGCGCGCCAGGAGATTCTCGGCCTGTACATGGCCGACGCCGTGGAGGAATACCTGGTGCAACTGGTCATGGCCACCCGCACCCCGGCCAAGTTCGACCCGGAGATGGCCGACTGGATCGCCTACGGCGCCAGCCCGCGCGGCTCCATCGCCCTGGATCGCTGCTCGCGCGCCCATGCCTGGCTGGCCGGGCGCGACTTCGTCAGCCCGGAGGACATCCAGGCCGTGCTCTTCGACGTGCTGCGCCACCGGATCATCCTGTCGTTCGAGGCGGAGGCCGCCGGCATCGACCAGGACCGGGTGATCCAGCGCATCCTCGACGTGGTGGCGGTGGCTTAGATGCAGCCACAAGCCATAAGCCAAAAGCCCCATGGCTACTTGCTGAACCGCCATGCATAACGCCGTTGCCGAACCCGGAATCCGCGTCAGCCTCGCCGAATTGATCGAGATGCGTCACCGCGTGCGCGAGGTGCAGCTGTTCTCCACCCCGAGCCGGCGCAGTCCGCTGATCGGCCTGCATCATTCCAAGCTGCGCGGACGCGGCGTGGACTTCGACCAAGTGCGGGTCTACCAGGCCGGCGATGACGTGCGCACCATCGACTGGCGCGTCACCGCCCGCACCCAGGAACCCCACACCAAGCTGTTCCACGAGGAGCGCGAGCGGCCGATCTATATCCTGGTCGAACAGAGCCGGCGACTGTTCTTCGGCTCCGGCCTGCAGTTCAAGTCGGTACTCGCCGCCCAGGCCGCCAGCCTGATCGGCTGGGCCGCCCTGGGGCATAACGACCGCATCGGCGGCCTGGTCTTCAGCGACCAGGAGCACCATGAGATCAAGCCACGACGCAGCAAGCAGAGCCTGCTGCAGTTGCTCAACCGCCTGGTGCGCGCCAACCAGGCGCTGCACAGCGAAATCGCCGCCGACCGCGACGCCTTCGGCCTGGCCCTGCGCCGTGCCCGCGAAGTGCTGCGTCCCGGCAGCCTGGTGATAGTGCTGTGCGATGAACGCGCGCTGTCCGATGGCAGCGAACAGCAGCTGACCCTGCTGGCCCGGCACACCGACCTGCTGCTACTGCCCCTGTCCGATCCCCTCGACCATGACCTGCCTGCGGCCGGGCTGCTGCGCTTCGCCGAACGCGGCGCGCAGTTGGAACTCGATACCCATGGGGCCGAACTGCGCCAGGCCTATCGGGCCCAGGGCGAAGCCCGGGTCGCCCGCTGGCAACGCCTGGCGCAAAAACTCGGCGTGCCTCTGCTGCCCCTCGGCACCCAGGCCGACATGGTCGAGCAGCTGCGCGATCACCTGAATGCCCAGCGACCGATGAAGCGCAAATGAATCCCCTCGATCAACTGCAACCCCTGATCGCCCCGCCACCCGTGGCCTGGTGGCCACCGGCGCCCGGTTGGTGGTTGCTGGCCGTTTTGCTGCCAGTGCTGCTGGCCGGCCTCTGGTGGCTGCGCCGCTACCTGCCGAAGAAGGCGGCCAAGGCCAGCGCGCAACAGCCCCTCGATCCGCTGCGCCAGGCCGCCCTGCAGGAGTTGGCGCAGCTGAAAAAACCCTACGACGGCGAGCCGGCGTCACTCTGGTTGCAGCAGCTCAATGCCTTGCTCAAACGCCTGTGCCGCGCCCACTACCCGAACAGCCACAGTCACACCCTGAGCGGTCGGACCTGGCTGGCCTTTCTCGACAGCCGCTGCCCGGCCGCCGGGCTGACCCGCTGGATGGTCCTGGTCGAAGGTGCCTACCGCGGCGAATGCCGCCTGGACGACAAGGCGGTGAATGGCCTCAACCAGGCCGTCGACACCTGGATCCGCAAGCATGTTTGAGTTCACCTGGCCCTGGATCTTCCTGCTCATGCCCCTGCCCTGGCTGCTACGCCTGCTGCTGCCCCCGGCCGACAGCGGCGAGGCCGCGCTCAAGGTCAGCTTCCTGCCTGAACTGGAAAGCCTGGTCGGACGCCGGGCCCGGGCCAACCTGCCAGCCTGGCGGCAACAGGCGCCCTTCGCCCTGCTCTGGCTGCTGCTGCTGAGCGCCGCCGCCCGCCCGGAATGGGTCGGCGATCCCCTGCCGCTGCCGGCCAGTGGTCGCGACCTGCTGGTGGCCGTGGACGTCTCGGGCTCGATGGATTACGCCGACATGCAGTGGGAAGGCGAAGAGGTCAGCCGCCTGACCCTGGTCAAGCATCTGCTCGGCGATTTCATCGAGGGCCGCCAGGGCGACCGGGTCGGCCTGATCCTGTTCGGCAGCCAGGCTTATCTGCAGGCCCCGCTGACCTTCGACCGGCAAACCGTGCGCACCTGGCTGGACGAAGCCCTGATCGGCATCGCCGGCAAGAACACCGCGATCGGCGACGCCATCGGCCTGGCGGTCAAGCGCCTGAGCCAGCGGCCCGCCGAAAGCCGGGTGCTGGTGCTGGTCACGGACGGGGCGAACAACGGCGGCGAGATCGACCCGCTGACCGCGGCGCGCCTGGCGGCCGAAGCAGGGGTCAAGATCTACCCCATCGGCATAGGCGCCGATCCGGAACAGGGCGGCGTGCTGGGTATGTTCGGTCTCAACCCCGGGGTGGACCTGGATGAGCCGACACTGCGCGCCCTCGCCGAAAAAACCGGCGGCGCGTATTTCCGCGCCCGGGATGCCGAGGAGTTGCGGGCCATCGAAACGACCCTGGACCGACTCGAACCGGTGGCCCAGCAACCGACCCAGGCCCGCCCGGCCCTGACCCTCTACCGCTGGCCCCTGAGCCTGGCCTTGCTCCTCAGCCTGCTGCTGGTGACTCATGAGCTCTGGCCCCAGGCCCTGCAACAATGGCTGCAGAAACGGTCCAGCGTGCTGCGGAGACGTTCATGATCAGTGCACTCTGGCCGCACTGGCTGCGGCCCCTCTGGCTCCTGCTGCTGCCCCTGCTGGCCTGGCTGCTGTGGCAACTCTGGCACCGGCAACGCCGCGCGGGCCGCTGGCAGATGCTGCTGCCCGCCGCCTTCCACGGCGTGCTGCTCAGTGGCGGCAATGGCCGCGGCAGTCGCCTGCCCTGGGTCGCCCTGGGCCTGGCCTGGCTCTTGACCTTGCTGGCGCTGCTGGGCCCCAGCTGGCAGCGGGTCGAGCAAGCCAACCTGAAACCCGCCGATCCGCTGGTGGTGGTACTGGAGCTGACCCCGGCGATGCTGGCCGGCGATGTGCCGCCGACCCGCCTGGAACAGGCCAAACGCAAGCTGCTGGACCTGCTGGAAGCACGCAGCGATGCCCAGACCGCCCTGGTGGTCTTCGCCGGCAGCGCCCACACCCTGGTGCCGCTGTCCGATGACCTGGCCACCACGCGCAACCTGCTGGAGGCGCTCAAGCCCTCGATCATGCCCGAGCCTGGCCATCGCGCCGATCTGGCGGTGGGCAAGGCCCTGGCCCTGCTCGACCAGGGGGCCCAGGGCCAGGGCCAACTGCTGCTGATCGGCAGCAGCCTGGACGAGCAGGAACGCCAGGGCATTCGCCAGGCCCTGGGCAAGCGCGGCGAACGCCTGCGCATACTCGGTATTGGCACGGCCGAAGGCGCACCCATCACCCAGGAGGGTGGCGGATTCCTCAAGGATGAGCAGGGCGCGATTCTTCTGCCGCGCCTGGACAGTGCCGGCCTCGCGCGCTTCGCCGCGGACCTGGGCGGCACCTACCAGCGGGCCCGCCTGGACGACGGCGACCTGCGGCGCCTGGGGCTGCTCGGTCGCCCGCACGCGCTCCGCGAAGAGGGCGAGCCGACCCAACTGCAAACCTGGGCCGACCAGGGCCATTGGCTGCTGTTACCCTTGCTGTTGCTGGCGGCCTGCGCCGGTCGCCGGGGCTGGCTGTTCTGCCTGCCCCTGTTGCTGGTGCTGCCCCAGCCCAGCTATGCCTTGAGTCTGGACAATCTCTGGCTGCGCCCCGACCAACAGGGCCAGCGCCTGCTCGAGGCCCAGCGTCCGGCCGAGGCTGCCGAACGCTTCGAAGATCCGCAATGGCAGGGCCAGGCGCTCTACCAGGCCGGTGACTATGCCGGTGCCGCCGAGCGTTTCGCCCGGGACGACAGTGCCGCCGCCCATTACAACCGCGGCACGGCCCTGGCCAAGGCCAATGAACTGGAGGCGGCCCTGGATGCCTATGAACAGGCCCTGGAACGCCAACCGGACTTGCAGCCGGCCCTGAAGAACAAGGCCCTGGTCGAGGAACTGCTGCGCCAGAAAAAGGCCGCCCAGGAACAAGAGAAACAAGAGCAACAGAAACAACAACAGAACGACCAGAACGAGCAAAAGGACCAGAAAAACCAAAAGGCCCCCGCCGATCAGGCGCCGCAACAGCCGGGCCAGCCAGGGGAGCCGCAACCGGCCGACAAGCCGGGCAGCGAGACGCCCAAGCAGGACAAAACGTCCGGGGACGGCAAGACCGACGCACAAAACGGCCAGGCCGGCGAGCCAACCCCAGAAGCCGCCGAAGCAAGGGATGCGAAACCCGAGCCGACGGACGAAGAACTGCCGGCCGACGGCGAACGGCGTCAGGCCCTGGAACAATGGCTGCGACAGATCCCGGACGATCCGGGCGAACTGCTGCGGCGCAAATTCTGGTACGAACAGCAACAGCGTCAGGAACAGCACCGATGAGCCGTTTGCCCGCCCTTCTTTTCAGCACCCTGCTGTGCTGGCTGCTCGCCGCCTCGGCCGCTGCCTCCGGCTTTACCGCCAGCGTCGACCGCACCCGCCTGAGCGCCAGTGAAACCCTCGAGCTGACCCTGGTGTCGGACGACGCCACCCTGTTCGGCAAACCGGACTTGAGCCCGCTCGAGCCGCTGTTCGAGGTGCTCGGCACTCGCCAGGTCAACCGCCTGACCACGGTCGATGGCGAGGCCCGCGCCACCACCCGCTGGATGGTCGAACTGCGCCCCAAACACAGCGGCCTGGTGGTGATTCCTCCCCTGCGCATGGGCGAGGCCGAAAGCCAGCCGATCACCCTGCACGTGCAGGAAAATACGGCCAGCGCCAGCGACAGCACGCTGGCCCCGATCTTCATCGACGCCAGCCTGGACCAGGAGAGCGTCTATGTGCAGGCGCAGACCGTGCTGACCCTGCGGATCTTCCACTCGGTATCCCTGTACGACGACAGCAGCCTGACCCCCTTGCGGATGGCCGATGCACGCATCGAGCAACTGGGCGAACCGCGCACCTACGAAAAACTGATCAATGGGCAGCGCCATGGGGTGATCGAATTGCGCTATGCGATCTTTCCCCAGCACAGCGGCGAACTGAAAATACCTGCCCAGGTCTTCAGCGCCACGCCGGTCGAACGCGCCCGCGGCGGTGATTTCCTGCCCTTCGGCCCGCGACCGGGCAAACCGACACGGGTGCAATCCCCGGAAATCCCTCTGACGGTCAAGCCCAAGCCGGCGACCTACCCCGCCGACGCCCCCTGGCTACCGGCCAGCGCCCTGGCGCTCAGCGAAACCTGGAGTCCGGAGCCGGACAAGGTCCAGGTCGGCAATTCGCTGACCCGCAACCTGCAACTCAAGGTCGATGGCCTGTCCAGCGCGCAATTGCCGCCGCTGCCAGCCACTCAGGCCTCGGGCTTGCGCCGCTACCCGGATCAGCCGCAGTTGGCGAACCAGATCAACGAGCGTGGTCTGATCGGCAGTCGCGAGGAGCGCGAGGCGCTGGTGCCCAACCGCAGCGGACGGGTGGAATTACCGGCGGTGGAAGTGCTGTGGTGGAACACAGTCGAGGATCGCCTGGAGCGCAGCAGCTTGCCGGCGCGCACCCTGGAGGTGGCTGACAACCCAGCCCTGCTTGAGGCGATACCGGTCGGCGTCGAACCGACCCAGATCCGCCTCGACGGTCCCGCCCTCTGGCCCTGGCAACTGAGCACGGCCCTGCTGGCCTGCACCAGCCTGCTGGGGTTCGTCCTCTGGTGGCGCGCCCGCCAGCAACCGGCGGTGCTGCGCGCGGCGCAGACCGGACCCAGCCCACGTACCCTGCTCGACGACCTGAAACGTGCCTGCCTGGCCAACGATTCCCAGGCCACCCGCCAGGCCCTGGATGCCTGGGCACGCCAGCAGCCGGAGACCCTGGCGGATATGGCGGCACGCTTCGCGCCGCTGTCCGACGCCCTGGATGGCCTGAACGGCGCGCTCTACAGCGAGACCGGGCAAACCTGGCAAGGCGAGGACCTGTGGCGCGCCATCCGCGCCCTGCCAGCCGCCGAAGCCGCGCAACTCAGCACCCAGGAACCCAGCCCCCTGCCCCCGCTGTATCCGCGCTGACAGACAGGAGGCGAAAAGCCCTCTTCGCCGCGAAGAAGTAGGCTGGTGTAGAGCGAAGCGAAATCCAGCTAATGCCCCCGCGGGGTTTCGCCGGACAGCAGTTCTACCCAGCCTACGGAAGCACGCTGTTCGTAGATACCGTCTTGCGGCTCGGTGACCAAGCCCAGGATTGAGGGCCGAAACAGCACAGACAATCGCGGGTTGCACCCGCCCTACCCGAGCAGGCGTATTCGCTTTTTCGTAGGGTGGGTTAGGCGCCGCCCGCGGGCAACGTGTGCCGCCCAAGTCGAGGCGCCGTAACCCACGCGGACGCCGAAGCCGCACCGAAGCCGTGGATTTCGGGTTCGCGGTGCGCACAGCGCACCCTACGGGGCCTCGTTGCACCTTGACGTAGGGCAGGTTAGCCGCGCGGAACGCCAGGCCGTAGGTCGGGTTAGCGAAGCGTAACCCGACAGGCTGCTTCGCCAGGCCTTGGCGGCGCAGGATTTTGTTGGGTTACGGCGCTAGCGGCTACGTGTATGCCCCAGGCTTGCGCACCGCGCGCCTAACCTAGGCGGCCCCACCCAACCTACGGCTTCGCCGAAGCGCCTCACTCCTCGGGCCCGCGATCGGCATAAAAAAACCGCGGCCAGGCCGCAGTTTTTTTAGGCGGGGTGTTACCCGATCGTCAGTGGGCGAACAGCGAGTTGCCGACCTTGCCTG
>DATDTH010000718.1:0-5848 GCA_035290985.1 Pseudomonas sp.
CCGCTGCCCGTTTGCCTCTTGTTCGTTCGCAACTACCGACGGCTGCACGAGCTGGGCTTCGGCGGCCGGTTTTTCGGCCAGCTCGGATTGCGAGGCGCTGCAGGCGCTCAGCGCCAGCAGCAGGCCGCCGGCAAAACCGCAGAACAGGGGTTGACGGGCAAGAACGAGGTAACGGGACATGGGGGGCGACTCCTGGGGACGAATAGGCCTTTCACCTGAGTAGACGCAGCCACGGATCAACCCGGGTTAACCGTCCTGAAAAATATTTCGACTGCTACATAGAGTCCCTCTCCCATAAATGGGTGAGGGGAGCTATGTCAAAAATAGCTGGTGGCCTCTTGGCAGAGCTGGGTGGCCAGCATGCCCAGGGTCATCAATGCTCGCTCGGCCTCGCGGTTCCAGGGGATGCCACAGTTGAGCCGGATGCAGTGGTTGAACTGCTCGGTGTTACTGAAGATCAACCCCGGCGCGATGCTGATGCTGTGTTGCAGGGCACGTACGTGCAGGTCCTTGGTATTGACCCGCGCCGGCAGGCTGACCCAGAGGATGAAACCGCCCTTGGGCCGGGTCATCTGGGTGCCTTCGGGAAAGTACTGCTGCACCGCCAGCTGAAAGGCGCTGAGGTTCTTGCGGTACTCCTGGCGGATATAGCGCAGGTGGCGATCGTAACCGCCATTTTCCAGGTAGGCGGCCACCCCCATCTGCGTGACGCTGCAGGCCGAATGGGTGGTGAACATCTGCAGGCGCTGGATTTCCTCCTGGTATTTGCCGGCGAGTATCCAGCCGATCCGTACCCCCGGCGACAGGGTCTTGGAAAAGCTCGAGCAGTACAGCACCCGCCCCTCGCGGTCCTGGGACTTGAGGGCCTTGAGCGGCCCCTGCTCGAACATCAGTTCGCCATAGATATCATCTTCGACTATCTGGATGTTGAAGGTGCTGGCCAGGCGCAACAGCTGGGTCTGGCGTTCCTCGGGCATGCTACCCCCCAGCGGATTGCTCAGGCGCGCGGTCAGCACCAGGGCCTTGATCGGCCATTGGGTGGCCGCCAATTGCAAAGCTTCCAGGCTGATGCCGCTTCCCGGATCGCTGGGAATCTCGATCACCTTCAGCCCCAGCAGGTCGGCCAGTTGCAGCAGGCCGTAGTAAGTCGGCGACTCGGCGGCAATCAGGTCGCCCGGGCGGGTCAGCACGCGCAGGGACATCTGCAGGGCATCCACGCAGCCATGGGTGATCACCACTTCCGAGGGATCGACCACCACGCCGGCATCGCGCATGCGAATCGCCACCTGCCGGCGCAGGGGTTCGAAACCCGGGCTGAACATGTAGCTGAAGGCCCGCGGGCTCTGGAAGCGGGTGACCTTGGCCAGTTGCTGGTGCAGCGCCCGCACCGGCAGGTAATCCACATGGGGCACCGCCGCGCCGAGGGGAAAGACCCCTTCGCGCCGCGACTCCACCAACACCTGGTTGATGATGCTGCTGCGGGTCACCAGACCAGGCCGCTCGACCCGGGCGATGTCCGGGGTCGGCGCGGTCAGCGCCGGGGTCTGGTGCACGTAATAGCCCGATTGCGGACGGGCGCGAATCAGGCCCTGGTCCTCCAGGTTGGCATAGGCCTGCAGCACGGTGGCATGGCTGACGTTGAGCTGCGAACTCATCTTGCGCACCGACGGCACCCGCTCACCCGGCTGGTAGACGCCGCGACGGATGTCCTCCGCCAGTTGCTGAGCGATGCGCTGATAGAGCAACAGATTTGTCATGGCCGCTATTCCCCGGGACTGAACCGTTACAGTAGCCCATCCCCACGAAACTGCACCGGCACAGTTGCGATTATTCTGGGCGATACAGGCCCCCGGGTAGGACAATAAAAAAAGCCCCGATCGCCGCCCGGCGATCGGGGCTTTTCGAATTCACTTAGCGACTGCGGCCCAGGTGCCCCAACTCATCGGAAAAGACCACCTCCACGCGGCGGTTCTGGGCCCGGCCGCGGCTGGAGGCGTTATCCGCGATCGGGTGGGCCTCGCCGTAACCTTCGACCGTGATGCGCTTGTCGTCTATCCCCAGGTCGAGCAGCACATCGGCGACCAACTGTGCCCGCGAGCGAGACAGTTCGAGGTTCTCCCCGGCGTCGCCCTGGCTGTCGGTATAACCTTCGATCCGCACGATGCGCCGTGGGTTGAGCTGGAGAAACTGCACCAGTTTGAGCACGGTGCGGTTGGCGGAACTCTTCAGTTCGGCACGCCCGGCATCGAACAGCACATCGCCCAGGGTCATCACCAGACCGCGATCGGTTTCGGTGGTCGCCAGGCTGACCATCTGCGCCTCCAGCCATTTGCCCTGCTGCTGAACACTGAGCAGCTTGGCCTCGCGCAAGGCCAACTGCAGGCGCTCGCGTTCCAGCTCCAGCTTGGCCGCGCGCTCCTGGTTCAGGCTCAGCTCGCTGTGCTGGCTGGCGATTTCACTATAGCGTTGGCTGAGATAGGCATAGTGCAGGACATCCGCCTGGCTGCCCCAGTAGCTCGACAGCCGATCGGCGCGGGCCAGGGATTCGCCGGCGCGGATCACATCCTTGGGCGCGCTGCGCAGTACGTCCGGGTCTTCCTTCACTTGCTGGAAGTGGCTGCGCGCGGCGTCCAGGGCCTGCTCGCTCTGCTGCTGGCTGGCGCAACCGGACAGCAGGGCCAGGCTCAGCAGGCCGAGGGATACGGAGAGTCGAAGGCTCACTGCAAATCCCCCAACTGGGTGCGCAGGCGCTTGATCTGCAGGTTCAGGGCGGCCAATTGAGTCTCGCTTTTGTGCGTCAGCATGCGCGCCTCGGCCAGGCGCGCATCCAGTTCGGCCTGTTCGGCCAGTATGCGGGCCTGCTTGAACTCGCCTTCGGTCATCGCGGCCTGGGCCTGGACAAGGCGCTCCTCGGCCAGTTTCAGTTCGACAATCTGTTCACTGGCCCCCACGGCCTTGGCCTGATGCATGGCCTGCTCGGTCAGGCGCAGCTGTTCGGTGGGTGCCGGATCGTTGGCACAACCAGAAAAGGCCAACAGGGCCAGAGCAGCCAATGAAAGTCGATTATTCACAAGAAGTTCCTACGGGTTCGGGACGCTGACCGGCAGCTGCTGCTGGATTTTCCAACGCTCCAGGTTGCGCTCCAGCAAGGACTGGGGGGTCCCCGCGGCGACCAATTCTGTCATCTTTTTCGCCAATTGTCCGCGCAGCCAGGGTTCGTTGCAGGCCGAATTGTGGGACAGGGTCAGGTACAGGTTTTCGCTGGAGATCGGCGGTTCCAGGATATCCAGGTCCTCCTGCATGCCCAGGCTGCCCGCCAGCGCCAGCCCCGGATAACGCTCATAGAGCACATAGTCGGTACGCCCCAGCAACAGCTTCTGGAACGCCTGGGTCAGGCTGGGGACTTGCTCCAGGCTCAGATTGGCCTTGGCAAAGGTATCGAAGGTCTGGCCGAAACTGTTGTCGACCAGGGTACCGCCGGTATGGCCGCGCAGGTCCTCCCAACTGACATAAGGGAAACCCATGCCGCGGCGCATCCAGACCACACTGGGCGTCTGGTAGAAGGCCGGATGAATGTAGTCCATGGTTTCCAGGCGCGGCAGTGTCAAAAAAGCCCCGGCGATCAGATCGACCCGGCCGCTGCGCACCTCTTCCTGGGCCCGCGACCAGGGACCGGTATAGAGCACTTCGACCTTGAGCCCCAGGTCCTCGGCGATCAGCTTGAGCAGGTCGGCATTGGCGCCGATCAACTGCTGCGGGTTCTGCGGGTCACGCCACAGGTAGGGCGGATATTCCGGATTGCCGGTCGCCACCAGTCGCTCGCACTTGCCCTGGGCCACGGCCAAACCCGGCAACAGGGCCAAGCCGAGCCACAGGAGCATGGACGTCAGCGGGGCGCGATCGGGCCCCGGGGTCTTGCGACTGTACGTTCGATTGGACGTGATGGGCTGCCGAACGTCTGGAGGGGTCTTCATGCTAGCTTAGGCCTGTCATTCGATTGCTTCCCTGAATATCAGCTTACGGCTCAAAAGGACAAGAACACATCATGAAAAAACTGCTTCTCGGTCTGGCACTTATGCTGGTCGCGGCCGCAAGCGTCCTGTATTTCTCCCCAACCACCCTGCTGGCGAGTGTACAGCTGGTGGAGCGGCAGTTGGCCGGGCTGACGCTCAAGCAAGCGCAGGTGGGCGATCTTAGCATCCATTATTACGAAGGCGGTCCGGCGAACGGCGAAACCCTGCTGATGATCCACGGCTTTGGCGCCAACAAGGACAACTGGCTGCGCTTCGCCAAGCATTTCACCTCCCGTTACCACGTGATCGCCCTGGATCTGCCCGGCTTCGGTGACAGCAGCAAACCGGATGCCAGCTACGATGTCGGCACCCAGGTCGAACGGGTAGCCGCATTTTCCAAGGCTCTGGGTATCGCCAAATTACACCTGATCGGCAACTCCATGGGCGGACATATCGCCGCACTCTATGCGGCGCGCTACCCCGAGCAGGTACTGTCCGCCGCGCTGCTGGACAATGCCGGGGTCGAGTCCCCGCAAAAAAGCGAGATGTTCCAGCGACTGGAGCGCGGCGAGCCCAATCCGCTGGTGGTGAAGACCCCGGAAGACTTCCCGCGCCTGCTGGCCTTCGTGTTCGTCGCCGCCCCGCCGCTGCCGGAGACCCTCCAGCAGCATTTCGCCCAGCAGGCGATGACCAACAGCGCCCTGTACGAGAAGATCTTCAGCCACCTGGTCGAGCGCTATATCCCCCTGGAGCCGGAACTGCCGAAGATCGAGGCGCCGACCCTGCTGTTATGGGGCGACCAGGACCGTGTCCTGCATGTCTCCAGCATCGAGGTGATGCGACCGCTGCTGAAAAAGCCGAGCGTGGTGATCATGAAGGATTGCGGCCATGTGCCGATGCTCGAGCGACCGGAAGAAACCGCCAGTCATTACCAGGCCTTTCTCGACCAGAACAAGGGCTAGCCGTTCGGCGAAACCCTTACTCGTCATACCCGCGCAGGCGGGTATCCAGAAATCCTATCGACGCTGCCTCGCCTCGCGGGTTTCACCCGCCCTACGCAAAGCGTTGGTGGCCGGGTCAGCTGCACGAAAGCCGGCCTGACAAACCCGCTGGATTTCGCTAAACACGGCTCTACACCCGCCTACCCAACCGACACCCGCCTTTCGCAGACATGACGGAATAAAAAAACCCGCTCACTGAGCGGGTTTTTTAGGTCTCGAAAAGCCTGGGTTAAACCAGTTTTTCGAATTCCGGGATGGCTTCGAACAGGTCCGCGACCAGGCCGTAATCGGCCACCTGGAAGATCGGCGCCTCTTCGTCCTTGTTGATCGCAACGATCACCTTGGAGTCCTTCATGCCGGCCAGATGCTGGATCGCGCCGGAAATACCGACGGCGATGTACAGCTGCGGCGCAACGATCTTGCCGGTCTGACCGACCTGCATGTCGTTCGGCACGAAACCGGCGTCGACCGCGGCGCGCGAGGCACCGACTGCGGCGCCCAGCTTGTCGGCCAGGGCGTACAGGTGCTTGAAGTTGTCGCCGTTCTGCATGCCGCGGCCGCCGGAAACGACGATCTTGGCAGCGGTCAGTTCCGGACGATCGGACTTGGCCAGTTCTTCACCGACGAACGCCGAGGTACCGGCATCGTTGGCGGCGGCTACCGCTTCTATGGCGGCCGAACCGCCTTCGGCGGCGACCGGGTCGAAACCGGTGGCACGCACGGTGATCACCTTCACCGACGCCGTGGATTGCACGGTGGCGATGGCGTTACCGGCATAGATCGGACGCTTGAAGGTGTCGGCGCTTTCGACCGCGATGATCTCGGAGATCTGGT
>DATDTH010000719.1:0-2245 GCA_035290985.1 Pseudomonas sp.
GGGGTGTTCAGCGCGGCGGTGACCGTCGGCGACTTTACCGGGGTGCTGCAATTGCTCGAGACTCAAGGCGAGGTGCGGGTGCTATCGACCCCGCGGATCTCGACCCTGAATAACCAGAAGGCGGTGATCAAGGTCGGCACCGACGAGTTCTTCGTCACCGAGGTCTCGTCGAGCAGCACCACCACTACCGCCGCCGGGGTCACCGAGCCGACCCAGGACATCACCCTGACGCCGTTCTTCTCCGGCATCTCCCTGGACGTGACCCCGCAGATCGACCAGAACGATGTCGTCACCCTGCATGTGCGCCCGACCGTGAGCCGGGTCCGGGACCAGAACAAGGTCATCACCCTGGGCGAGGACAATGTCTTCAACCTGCCGCTGGCGCTGTCCACCACGCGCCAGTCCGACTCCATCGTGCGCGCCCGCAGTGGCCAGGTGGTGGTGATAGGCGGCCTGCTGCAGAACAACAATGAGAACAACGACGCCGAGATTCCCTGGGCCAGCACCCTGCCGATAGTCGGCAACCTGTTCAAGCAGCAGCGCAAGGCCCTGCAGAAGAGCGAACTGGTGATCCTTATGCGCCCGCAGGTGGTCAGCGACGAGGTCTGGCTGGACGAATTGCGCAAGCAGGCGGACAGCTTCAAGGAACTGAGGTAAGGCGATGTATGAAGCCTATTTCGGCTTGCGCGAGAAACCCTTCGCGCTGACCCCGAACACCGGATTCCTGGTGCAGCTGGCGCCCTACCAGGCCTGCCTCAACCTGCTGCGCGTGGCGCTCGGCGAAGGCGAGGGCTTTATCAAGGTCAGCGGCGAGGTCGGCACCGGCAAGACCCTGCTCTGCCGGGCCTTGCTCAACCTGCTGGACGGCGAACGCTACCAGGTCGCCTACCTGCCGAATCCGGGCGTGAGCCCGACCGGCCTGCGCCAGGCCATCGCCCGCGAACTGGGCATCGCCGAGATCGAGGACCTGGATACCCAGGCGCTGCTGGAGGCGCTGCATCGCCAGCTGATCGCCCAGGCCGCCGCCGGCAAGAGCACCGTGCTGCTGATAGACGAAGCCCAGGCATTGCCCATGGCCACCCTGGAGGCGCTGCGGCTGCTGACCAACCTGGAAACCGAACGGGCCAAGCTCTTGCAAGTGGTGCTATTCGGCCAGCCGGAGCTGGACGTCACCCTGGCCCGGCACGAATTCCGCCAGCTGCGCCAGCGCATTACCTTTTCCTATCAATTACGTCCCCTGGACGTGAAGGACACCACCCGCTACCTGGCCGAGCGCCTGGCCGTGGCCGGTTACCGCGGCGAGCCGCTGTTCGCCCCGGACGCGGTGCGCGCCCTGGTGCGCGGCAGCGGCGGCATTCCGCGCCTGCTGAATATCCTCGCGCACAAGGCGCTGATGGTCGCCTATGGCGAGGGGCGGCGGCAGGTCAGGGCCCGCCAGGTGCGCTCGGCCCTGCGCGATACCGAAGGCGCCCAGCCCTTCCTGCGCCGTCGTTCGCCCTGGTTGGGTTGGGGCCTGGGCGGCGGCGTCCTGTCGCTGACGCTGCTGATAGGCGCCTGGCCCTGGCTGGCCCAGTGGTGGGGAGCCTGGTCATGAGCCTGGTCAACGACATGCTGCGCGACCTCGAGACGCGCCGCGCCGCGCCGACCGAGCTCCTGCAACTGGAGGGGCTGCAGGCGGTGGATGAAGCCGGTGCGGCCCGTCGCGAGCGTTCCGGATTGCTGCGTCGCAGCCTGCTCTGGCTGACGGCCCTGGGCCTGGTCGGCCTGCTGCTGGGGGCGTTGTTCCTTGGTGCGCTGCGCTTGCCACTGCTGACACCGGGCGCGGCGCAGCCCCCCGCGCCTGCCGCCGTGCCCGTGCCTATGCCGGCCCAGGTGCTGGAGGTGCTGCCGCAGCACGATGGCCGTGGCCTGGTGCTGCAACTGCTGCTGGAACGCTCGGTGACCTATATGCGCAGCGAGGAAAATGGCTCGGTCAGCCTGCGCCTGCCGGGTATGCGGCTGAGTGGGGGCGCGCAACAGGGCCGTCTGCAGCGCGACGGCCGGACGCTGTCCTGGCGGGTGGAGTCCCAGGGGCAGGACGTGCAGGTGCTGTTGCTCGGCCTGGGCGATGGCCTGGAGGTGCGTGACCGCCTGGAGCCGGCCGGCAATCGCTGGCTGCTATGGATCGAAGTGCCGCTGACCGCATCGGTGGACGAAATGGCCCTGGACCTGGATCGCCTGCCGCTGGCCGAACCGGCCACGGTCG